>CAYRHB010000036.1:0-18571 GCA_964424035.1 uncultured Leptolinea sp. | reverse complement strand
GATACCCATTATGCTGCCTTCATAAATAACAGCGATCCGGTCTGATAGAGTACGGATCTCATCCAGGTCTTCCGAGATGAGGAGGATGGCAGTACCGGCGTCCCGCTGCATCAGAAGGCGTTCGTGGATATATTCTGTTGCGCCGATGTCCACTCCACGGGTGGGCTGCGCGGCAATGAGCACTTTGGGTTGCCGTGCCAATTCACGCGCCAGAATGAGTTTTTGAATATTTCCACCTGACAGGTTCTTGACCGGAGTATCCAGGTGGGGTGTCTTTACGGTGAACTCTTTGACCATTTTTCTGGCAAAGGCTTCCATACGCGGAAAATCCAGGAAAATGCCCCGGGTGAATTGGGGAGACGCATGATCCTGAAGGAAGAGATTCTCCTGAACCGAAAATTCACGGATGGCGCCATCGCGCATCCGCTCTTCCGGAATATAGGAGAGACCGGAATCCACCCGGTCTTTAAGCGCCAGTGATGTGATATCCATCTCATCCAGTTTGATCTGCCCGGATGTCAATTTACGAAGACCGGATAAACATTCTGCCAACTCGCGCTGTCCGTTACCGGAAACCCCGGCCAGCCCGATAATCTCACCGCCATGAATTTCCAGTGAAACGCCGCGGAGCATCTCGGTTCCCCGGTCACCCATGGTATGCAGGTTATCGATCTTAAGGCGTACCGGTCCGGTTTTGATCGGTTGGGGAGATATTTTTTTCATTTCCCGCCCGACCATCATCTTCACCAGATCATTGCGGGTCATATCCTTGGTGGGTCGGGTGCCGATAACCTGCCCGTCACGCAGGACGGTCACCCGGTCACTGATCTCCATGACTTCATGCAGCTTATGGGAAATAAATACCAGGGCGTGGCCTTCCTGGACCATATGTTTCAGCGTGGCAAACAGGTCATTCACTTCCTGCGGCGTTAAAACCGCTGTCGGCTCGTCAAGGATGATGAGACTGGCCCCCCGATACAATGCTTTGATGATTTCAACGCGCTGCTGTTCACCCACTGAAAGCTGCCAGACGAAAGCGGAAGGATCAACCTTCAAACCATACGCCTGGGAAAGTTCGATCACCTTTTTGGAAACGGTTTCCAGATCCAGAACCGGTTCATGTTTCGATTTCAATCCCAGAATGACATTCT
The DNA here is from genome assembly GCA_964424035.1 of uncultured Leptolinea sp. Taxonomy (GTDB): domain Bacteria; phylum Chloroflexota; class Anaerolineae; order Anaerolineales; family Anaerolineaceae; genus Leptolinea. Next base: position 17,420 of record CAYRHB010000036.1, on the reverse strand, counting down.
CGGCAACTGTGAGTGTGGGCACCAGCATAAAATGCTGGTGGATCATACCGATACCGGCGCGGATGGCATCGGCTGGAGAATGGAATATAACAGGTTCTCCATCAATAATAATTTCACCTTCATCCGGTTTGTAAAGCCCGTAAAGCTGGCGCATCAGCGTACTTTTACCGGCACCATTCTCTCCCAGCAGGGCATGAACTTCACCGGTTTTTACTTCGAAGCATACCTGTGAATTGGCCAGAACGCCGGGGAACCGTTTTACGATGTTACACATCTCCACGCGTTCGATTTTGTGCTGGTCGTTTGTTTTTACTTCTGCTGGCATAACAAACCTCAAAGGTGAATTTATGATCGATGAAAACCATTTCCCTCCCCCCAGACGGGGGGAGGGATGGGAACTACGAAAAGGGTTTAAGGTTCGACTTTGATCGAGCCGTCTTTGATTCCGGCAATCGCTTTTTCAGCCGCGGCTTTTACATCAGCCGGCAGATCGAAATCGGGATTGTAGCTGATCTTCAAACCATCATTCTTCAGCTGCAGGACATATTTTTCGCCGCCCAGTTTGCCTTCACCGCGTTTGGCGATGATTTCTTTCAGCATTCCGGTCCAGTCATATACCTGGCTGGCGACCACCAGATCGGTGGCCAGTGATGCCTGGTCGGCCTGGGTGCCGAACCACAGGACACCGCCTTTTTCTTTGGCAGCACCGATGGAACCGACAACCGATTGCGATGAACCGGTTAACGCGTCAGCCCCGGCGGAGATGTGGGTCTTGGCGGCTTCGGTCATTAGAGCGACATCGGAGAAGGAGCCGGTCCAGGTTTTGGAAATTTCGATGGTTGAATCGACAGAGGCAACACCCTGCCCAAAGCCGTCAATATAGGTTTTGGCATCACCAACTTCGATGGGGCCTGTAACGCCGATCTTCTTGCTCTTTGTCAACATGGCAGCCATCACACCGTTCACATAACCGCCTTCTTCAGCCGCGGCGGTATAGGCATACACATTATCAAGACCAAAGGTATTGACGTCGGTACCCCAGGCGAATGTGGTTTTCGGGAAGTCGGGAGCGATCTCCTGAACTGATGCGCCGTATTGTGAACCGTGGGCGATTACGATATCGAACCCCTGGGAGGCATAATCGCGAATGGCGGCAGCCGCATCCGGAACATTGAACATGTTCTCGGTGTATTTCAATTCCATTTTGGCTTCACCACCCATACCTTCCTGGATGGTCTTGAGCGCCGAGTACATGGACTGGCTGAATGCCAGGTCGGTAATGGCGCTGGGCATGATCACCGCAACCTTGATCGGTTTGGCTTCTTCCACGGGGGCTGCAGGTGCCGGTGTGGCAGCAGGGGCACAGGCTGCAACCAGCAATGTAACCATCAATGTAACAAAAAACAGACGCTTAATACTCATCAATTCCTCCTCTAGAACTACATGAATATGGTTAGCTTTCGCCTCGTTCAAAAGGCTTGTTCAATGCGGCCGGTTGATGAGCCCGACTTACAGTCAGGGCCAGGGCCGCGATTGTCAGAAGGTAGGGCAGCATGACTGCCACGTCCGAGGGGATTTTTACCCCAAGCACCTGCATCCATAACTGGAATGCGTTTACTGTACTGAACAACAGGGCTCCCCCCATGATCCCCAGGGGAGTCCAGCTTCCAAAATAGACCAGCGCAACGGCAATAAAACCCTGACCGGCGGTGAGATTGATCTGGAATAAATTAAGTAGGGAAATGGATAATGACGCTCCGGCAATACCGGCCAGCATGGCTCCAATACATACACTGATGTACCGGACCTTATCCACATTGACACCCAGCGAATCGGCTGCCGCCGGATTTTGCCCGACCGATTTGATCATTAATCCCCATGAGGTTTTATCCAGTACCCAGGTAGCTATGGGCACCAACAGGAATGCGCCATAGACAAGCAGGCTGTGATTGAACAACACCTCACCCAGCAAGGGGATGTCCCCCAGATAGGGGATCTTGATCGTCTGGAAGCCGGTGACAGTTTTTACGGTTCCAATAAGGACGTTGAAAAGCAGGCTGGAGAGCCCAAGCCCGAACATATACAGACCGATGCCGCTGATGCCCTGCTCAGCTTTTAATGTAACACTGATAAAGGACATTAAAAGTCCCATTCCCAGCCCGACGAGAATGGCTGCCAGCAACCCGAGCCAGATATTGCCGGTATTTAATACGACATAGAAGGAGGCGAAGGCGCTGATCAGCATAATGCCATCCACCCCCAGATTGAAAACACCGGATAATTGGGCGAACGATTCGCCAATCGCCGCGTACAGGTATGGGGTAGCAAGACGGATGGCGGAGGCCAGGATACCTACGATGACGCTGGTGGAGAGGATGTTTTCCATTATGCGGTCTCCAGTTCTTTTACCGCGTCAATTTTTCGGCGGGCTGCCCAGCGTTTTGACCAGATGGCGGATCCAACGACGAACAGGACGACCAACCCGAGGATGGCTGTGATCAGTGAGGATGGTACCTGAACGGCGCGCTGCATTTTATCTGCGCCCACAAGCAAGCCTCCAAACAAAATGGAAGCCGGAATGGTTCCAAGTGGATGCAAACCTCCAAACAGGGCAGCCACGATCCCGGAAAATCCGTACCCCCCCGTGATTCCTTCCAGAAGGCGATGCTGTACCCCCATCACTTCGACCACACCGGCAAGACCGGCAAATCCGCCTGCCAGTGTGAGGGAGAGAGCCTGATAAAAAGGCACATTGATACCGGCATACCGTGAGGCGTCAGGATTCAACCCAACGGCACGGATGCGATATCCGATGGTTGTGCGCCACAGAAAGATATAGACAATAACCGCGAGGACGACTGCGATGATGGCTCCGGCATTCAACAGGGTCTGGGGGATGAGCCGGACCAGCTAGGCTTGAGCCGGCAACCGCTCGGATTGTGCCAGATATTGGCCGGCTTCAACTCCCTGCGGATCAATTAAAGGCCCGCGGATCAACAGGTTCATGAATTGCAAAGCAATGGCATTCATCATAACCGTGCTGAGAATTTCATTGACTTTCAACCGGGCTTTTAAAATACCGGGGATAAAACCCCATACACAACCAGCCAGAAAACCCATAATAACCGAACTCGGAATCAGGAGCCAACCCGGCCAGGTGCGAAACATCAACGGCCACCAGGTGGCCATCAACGCACCGGCAATGATCTGCCCTTCGCCTCCGATATTGATCACACTGGCGCGAAAGGCGATGCAAATCCCGAGTCCGACCAACAGCAATGGGGTTGCTTTCACCAGAGCCTGGGCGAATCCGGACCAGCTTCCAAAAGCGCCGCTTAACATGACAGAGTATGCGTGGATCGGATTCACATTCAGGAAAAGGAGAAGCGCGGCACCGATTACCAGCGCTATCAGCATACCCGCGAACGGGACTGCCAGGTTTACGACAACATCCCGCCAATCAATCGGAATACCCCTGGTTTTCTTTTCTTCTACCGCTGCGTCATTAGGGGGCAATATTCACCTCCGGTTGGATTGGTATATCAATAATGCGGCAGGAGTCTGACACTATATGGATAAGAAGACAACTCCTGCGTGCCATGTTATGCCCCTATCCGTCGCACTACATGGAAATCAAAGTAGCCGGGAACAAAATGGCTGACCGAATAATCAACCACCCGGTCTGATTTTGAGAACAGCCTGGCTTCCAGACGTAATAACGGAGTGTGGCGGGAAATCCCCAGCAGGTCGGCCAGTGTTGTGTCTGCGGTGACGGCTGCCAGTTTGGTCATCGAACAGGAAAGCGGCGGGGATTGACGCCTAAGTAGAACATCAATGATCGATCCGTGAAATGCCCCATTGAGGTCATCTTTTTTTAGGAATTCGACCGGTAATACATCCTTTAAATATGCCACTGGTTGCCCATCCACATGAATGGCCCTGGCGGCAAAAAGGACATCCGTTGGAGATTCCAAACCGAGTTCTATCAATTCAAGGGATGTGGCCGGTCTTTCTTCGATCTCCGCTTCACCCATGGTGGTTATCAAACCGATCCGGCTGGCAATCCGCTCGATGCTCTCCAGTATTTCCAGGCCGCTTTCGAGTCGTCTGCCGTATGTCGGGGAGATAAAGGTGCCCACACCATGCCTGCAAACGATAACCCCTTCCTGTTCCAGGCTGTGAAGGGCTTCGCGCAGGGTGGGGCGGGAAATGCCCAGTTGACGCGCAAAATCAGCTTCCGGAGGTAATTGCTGTCCGGGCTGATATTGTCCGCTTTCCACCATTTCGCGAATATATTGGGATGTTTGAACAGGGAGTGAGACCTTGACTGCTTTGAGCGGTCTCATGCCGTTAGTCATGCGCCCTCCGATGTAAAACATCTGAAGCCAGACTTCTGACATCTATAATAAGAGAAAATGCGAATTTATTATATATGTCATTTGTCATTTTCGCATCCCAATCCGTACTTTTACCGGTTTGACCTTCCGCATAAAAACAACCAAATTAGACCAGCCAAGTCTAAATACATATAAATAGTGACAGCATATCAACCTTTTTGATGATGAAAAAAGGATGTGTTTCACATATAATGTGAAAAAATTCACAAATGAAATATATTTCGCAATGTGAAATATAACACAGGTACTTGTAAGCAGAAATTCTGTTGAGCGTAAATAGGTTCATATCCAAGGAGGAAGACCATGGCTGTAGCAAAAAAAGCAATGAAACCCGAAAAATCAGGTGAGGTCGATCTGACATTCAATGGAGCCAGTACAGTGGAAGAATTGGACGGATTGATCCGGCAGGTTCAGGAAGCCCAGAAGATTTTCAGCACCTTCCCGCAGGAAAAAGTGGATGCCATCTTCCGTGAAGCGTCCATCGCTGCCAATGAAGAAAGGATCCTGTTGGCAAAAGAAGCGGTGGAAGAAACCGGCATGGGGATCGTTGAAGACAAGGTTATTAAAAACCACTTCGCAGCCGAATATATCTATAACAAGTATCGCAATACGCAGACATGCGGGGTGATTGAATCAGACCCCACATTCGGAATCCAGAAAGTGGCTGAACCCGTGGGTGTGATCTGCGGCATCATCCCCACCACCAATCCAACTTCAACCGCCATTTTTAAAGCCCTGATCGCACTTAAAACCCGCAACGGTATCATCTTCTCACCGCATCCGAGGGCAAAACTATGCACCGCACATGCCGCCCGCATCGTTCTGGAAGCGGCCGTTCGGGCGGGTGCCCCGGAAGGCATTATTGGCTGGATCGCCACTCCAAAGATTGAACTGACAAACCATCTGATGTCACACGAAGGAATAAACCTGATCCTTGCCACCGGGGGACCTGGAATGGTCAAGGCAGCTTATTCCTCCGGTATTCCGGCCATTGGCGTGGGGGCCGGGAATACCCCGGCTCTGATTGATGAAACAGCGGATATCCGCATGGCGGTCAATTCGATCGTGATGAGCAAAACATTTGATAACGGAGTGGTTTGCGCGTCGGAACAATGTGTTGTGGTGCACCGGGATGTATATGCCGATGTGATTGCTGAATTCAAACGACGAGATGCTTATCTACTTTCATCAGAAGAGAAGGCACAGGTTTCCGCCATTTTGATAGACCCCAGGCATGGTTCGGTCAATCCGCAAATCGTCGGTCAACCGGCTGCCAGCATCGCTTCCATGGCCGGGTTGAATGTCCCTGATGGCACAAAGCTACTGATCGGGGAAATCACAGACATCAGTTCCACTGAACCCTTCGCCTTGGAAAAGCTCTCCCCGTTGCTGGGATTAATCCAGTGCAATAACTTCGATGAAGGTGTAAATATGGCTCAAAAGCTCGTTGAGCTTGGCGGTATCGGCCACACGTCAGTTCTGTATACCGATAAATTGAATCGCGACCGCTTGAGCAAATTTGGCAGCAAGGTCAAGACCGGTCGTGTCCTGTCCAATATGCCTTCATCTCAGGGCGCGATCGGTGATATTTACAATTTCCGGCTGGAGCCTTCACTTACACTGGGATGCGGCAGCTGGGGCGGGAATTCGGTCAGTGAAAATGTTGGTGTGAAACACTTGATGAATGTTAAAACCATCGCAGAAAGGCGGGACAATATGCTCTGGTTCCGGGTACCTCCCAGGATTTATCTAAAGGCGGGTTGTCTGCCCGTAGCATTACAGGAACTGGCTGGCAAGAAGCGGGCGTTTATCATTACCGACTCAGCCCTGTTCAACCTGGGTTTCGCGGAAAAAGTGACATCCGTTCTGGAACCGCTGGGGATCGAATGCGAAACCTTCCATCAGGTAAAACCCGATCCCACCCTTCAAACCATCCGGCAGGGCGTGAATCTGATCAATGCTTTCAAACCTGATGTGATCATTGCTCTGGGTGGCGGATCTCCCATGGACGCGGCCAAGATCATCTGGCTGCTGTATGAGAACCCGGATGTTGAATTCGAGGGGTTGGCTTTACGGTTCATGGACATCCGCAAACGCATCTATTCCTTCCCGAAGATTGGCCAGAAAGCGTTGTTTGTGGCCATTCCAACCACTTCCGGTACCGGTTCGGAAGTAACCCCGTTTGCCGTGATCACCGATGACCGGACCGGGATGAAATATCCCATTGCTGATTATTCTCTAACCCCCGATATGGCAATTGTTGATGCCGAGTTGACCATGGGTATGCCAAAAGGATTGACAGCCGCTTCAGGCATCGATGCTGTAACCCATGCGCTGGAAGCCATCGTATCTGTGGCAGCCACTGATTATTCCACAGGTCTCGCACTCGAGTCACTGCGGGTGATGTTCAAATACCTGGAACGCGCTTACAGCAACGGCGACATGGATATGCGGGCACGGGAAAAAACCTTGAACGCATCCACCATGGCTGGAATGGCTTTTGCCAATGCTTTCCTGGGATTGAACCATTCCATGGCACACAAGCTGGGAGCGGCTTTCCACATCCCTCATGGCATTGCCAACGCGCTGTTGATTTCACATGTCATTCGTTTCAATGCCACCGACAATCCCACCAAACAGGCGGCATTCCCGCAGTATCGTTATCCGGGCGCTGTACCGCGTTACGTCCGCATTGCAGATTTCCTCGGGTTGGGTGGAAACACGGATGAAGAGAAGATTGGCTGTCTTATCGAATCCCTGGAGAAGATGAAAGCCAGTCTGGATATTCCGAAAACGATCCGGGAGTACGGGATTCCTGAAAAAGAGTTTCTGGCTCAGGTGGATCAACTGGCTGAACAGGCTTTTGATGACCAGTGTACCGGAACCAATCCTCGTTATCCGCTCATCAGTGAGATCCGTGATCTTTTCCTGAAGGCATATTACGGAGGAGAATAAGATTTACTTCGCAACATTCCCGGGCAGAAGTCATACTTCTGCCGACAGGAGAAAATAAAGATTCAATTTCCGGGAAGGAGAAATCCTTCCCGGGATGTTTTAATCCGCCGATTCATTGTATTCCGTCAGGATGTGCATGAGAACATTCGTGAACAACTGCAGATGTGTTTCCATACGCCCCGGGAATGTTGTTTGAATGTAGTCCATATTATCAAAGGGTGTGTGCCAGATCTCACCCTTCTCACCCAGAGACTCATCCACCTGGGTATAACCATCCAGGCTGCCCAGATCCCAATTGGTGGCTTCGAAGTAAACATATTGAGTACCGCGATGCAGAAACGGAACATGGTCTGATGCGTCAACCGTGGTTCCGGCAGGATACGCCGGATTTTTCCCATTCTGGGTTGTCAGATCCATTCCATTCAGGTGTGCATAATCAAGCGCCCAATCGCGAATGGCTCCGGACTTTCCTTCATTTCCATATATATAGGCGTGGTCGCCCACGGCAAGACTGTCCAGGTTGATCATGGCTACTGTGTTCTCCAGATCCAACAATGTCATTTCAGAGGCATATAGCTCGGAACCTTCCATTCCGGTTTCTTCCGCGTCGAAGAACAGGAACCGGATAGAATATGGAATTTCAATATTCTTCAAGCGATGAGCAGCTTCCAAAAGAACAGCAACACCTGAACCATTATCATCCACTCCGGAGCCGACATTTACGGTGTCATAGTGCGCGCCGGCGAGGATCGTCCGTGTGGATTGACCGGGTTTTTCCACTTCAATATTGGCTGCCTCACATCCGGCACGGGTGGTGAAGAGCCGGACTTTTGGGGAGTATCCCATTTCTTCCAGGGCGGAGATCAGATAATCCTGGGCTGCCTTATGGTTGGATGAACCGGCTGGTCGGGCGCCAATGCGGGCCAATCCGGCAAGGTATTCCATGGCCAGAGTACCATCGAGGACATCACGGGATTGAGCTTCCGTAATGGTTTGAGCCGCAGAAGATGGGGTCTGAATTCCCTGCATGATCGAATTTCCAGTACCTGCAGGAGAGGAAATTTCATCTGATGAACGTGGTGATTCCGGGTACAGAACATTACAGGCCAGGATCAAGCCAGCCAGGGCGGGTAATAGGAACAGTGGGAATATCCGCTGATTCATGAACTATTCCCTATTCCTTCCAACGGTTTGCCCATGCTTCATCTTTGCGGATTAACCGATTCTTTTTCAGGTTCTCCTGCATCACACGGTGGACATCTTTATCGGCTGAAACCAGCCATTTTTCCATAAGAGGTTTGCCGTGCTCCAGATCAGCCGAGACGGCTACGCTCCAACCATAAGACAAACCTTTTTTAAGGACAGTGAAGCTTTCCTCCTTCCGGTTCTCGACTTTTGAGAAGGAGATTGTGATCCTGTCAAGCAGTTCAAGGGCAAACCTGCAAATTTCCGGTGATGCCAACAGGGCAGGTTCACATATGGCCGCTACAGCACACCGCTGTTCCAGCAAATTGCCATCAGCCAGCCGGGGGAGAATATCTACCAGAGCCTGTATATTTTGCCTGCCTATTATTTGCAAAGCCATGGCGGCAGCTTCACGTGTGCGCCAGCGGGTATCTTTCGCACCGAGTATGATCCGGTCAATGGATTGTGTATCACCTTCGATGAACAACCTTCCCTGCCCCAGAACTCCACAAAAGGAAATGTATTCCAGCGCTGTGTTCACCGGTGCCTCATCGGCCTGAATTCCAGCCCATTCGATCAATAGATCAGCGGGAATTACTTCTGCGGCGGCATACGCCAGTTCCAGGTTCCCGCGTGGACCGGGAAGATTCGAATTCAGTAAAAGGTATTCACGGAAATCATTCGTTTTTTGCAGCTCTTTGCGGTACTCGTCGATTTTGCTCATTGAATTGATGTTCCTTTCAGCCAGGTTGTAACCGCCGGTTTCTTCAATGAAGAATGTCTATAAATCCGGAGAATCCTCCAATCATCAATACATGCCTTGTTTTCCGCTTTATGGGTTGGTTTTATTCTTTTGTTTGTAAACTGCCGAATCCAAAAATACCAGAAGGTTGATACCCCATTTCCACTCATTTACAAGTGGTATCCGGTTGAGGGAATTTCGGATCTTAAACGTATCCGGATTATACAACCGGGTTAAATGAGTCATCAGTGTTTAACAGCAAACACCCGGATTTCTGTTTCTGTTGCCGCCGCCAGATACCGGCCTTCGTCTGAGAATAGTACTGATGTATACCTCTGTTCCAGGGGTGCCAGGGTAACCACTTCTTCCCCCATGGTTGCATTCCAGATGATCAAACCAGCGCCGGCTGATGCCAATAATGTATCGTCGGATGAAAAGGCAAGACTGATGGCTGGTGTCTCCTGCAAGATGATATTACCAACCGGCTGTCCGGTCCCTGGATCCCACAGGAAAATTAAAGGCGTGAATTCGTCATTCAGCGTTCCACCGGCTGATGTGGCCAAAACCGATTCCCCATGGTTGAGAACAAATGTTGAGATGAAATCTTCATGGCCTATTCTGGCTGTCATCCGGCAATCTGGCAGGTTATCCAATTGAATGGTTGCCCGGGCTGTCCAAATCAGCCATTTGCCTCCGGTTGAAGGGTAGGCGGAATAAACAGGAGCGGCTGTTTCGAAATTATCACAGGATGAAGACTCATTCCCTGTTTCGATCTCGTAAGCTGTGACCAAAAAGTCATCCATGGATGTAAGCCAGATATGTGACCCATCCGGATCAAATCCCGCGGATCCAAATCCACCCGGTGGAGCCAATGTCCAGATCTCTTTACCGGATAGGTCTTGAATGGATAAGGTAAGACGGTCGGATGAAAGAGCCATCCATTGGCGGGCAGGATTGAAAGCCAGCACGCTGGTGTTTTCCGGCAGGGTGAATTCATGGATGGTGGTCAGATTTTCTCCATGTAATACGCTGACTCTTTGATGGCTTCGGACGACCAGCTCGTAAGTGTCTGGAAGCCAGGCAATCAGACCGGGATTTTCCATGGAGATGGATGCGATCTCAACCAGATTCTGTGCGTTTTCAAGGGTGACAGGTGAAAAATTTCCCTCACGGGGTATGTCTGTTGACGTGGGAAACGAACCTGTGTCTTGAGTCTCCGTACCGGATGGTATCTGTTCAACAGGTTGCGGAACATCCGGTGAATTTCCGAGTGGATTTGTCAATAACGAACAGGCAACCAGTACTATTGATAGAAGTATAAAAACCATCCACTTTCGTTTCATAATTACCCCTTTTTTTGGTATGAAAAGTGCATCTGAATCATTATATAATCTTATTAATCCGCGGAGGTAAGGTATGAGTACCGTCAATATCCTGGTCGTAGAGGATGACGAGATTGTCGCGCGGACTGTGGAAAGAAGTTTGCGCGGTCACGAATTCCGTGTGACCATAGCCAATAGCGGGGTGGAGGGTTTGAAAATCGCCCGCCGGCAGGCCACGGATTTAATCCTTCTTGATGTGATCATGCCGGGAATGGACGGATATGCAGTTTGCCGTGAGGTACGGGCTGATCCACTCCTGGCAAATATTCCCATCCTTTTCCTGACTGCAAAGGCAAAGGATGAGGACCGGATTGCAGGATTTTTAGCCGGAGCGGATGATTACCTGACCAAACCGTTCAATATTGATGAGCTGATCCTTCGAATCAGGGCAATATTGCGCCGGGTGACAACGCATCCCCGGCTGGAAGGCGACCCGACTATTGAGACCAGCTCGCGCGTTGTCGCCAGCCCGCAGGAAGAGCCGGAGGTAAAAGACGCAGGTAAAAGACGCAGGTTCTCGTCACCAGATCGCCATCGGTGAATATATTCTAAACGTAAAAAGTTATGAACTGAAAACCCACTCCCGCGGAAAAGTAAGGCTCACTCCGGTCCAATTTGACCTGTTGTATCATCTCATGAGCCATCCCGGCGAAATCTTTTCTCCCGGCCGGCTGTTGGATGAAGTCTGGGATTACCCATCGGATGCAGGAAGCCCTGACCTTGTTCGTGTGCACATAAAGAATTTACGCGAACGGATCGAACCGGATCCTCATGAACCGCAATTTATTCAGACGGTAGCCGGATACGGGTATACCATCAGGTCAGAAGACGACTAACCGGGTAAATTATTAGCGATAGACTGCCAGATTATTTTCCATGACAACTACAGCAAACCAAGAAAAAGACCGATCCTGGGAAGAATCGGTGGAATCACTGGCAGGGATGCTGGCCAGTCAGGACCCCTTAAAATCAGCCCTGCAACTTGGATTAAGTTTCATACTTGAAAAGTTGCAGCTCGAGGGTGGGTTGATCCTGGCACCGGAATGGAATAATGGGAACCCGCTGATAAGTCTGGGAGCGGGCAAAATCAAGAACTGGCAAAACCAGATCCGGTCAACCGGCAGTTTTCTCAGCTCCCTTCTCCTTCGGGCATCGCAGGAGAAGGGCGGGGAGATCATTTCCGATTCGGCCGGCAAGGTGATCATTTTCCCGTTGATCTCTGCGGATGGCAATCAGGGTCTGTTGCTCACGAATCTGCATGAATTCTCAAAGGAAGAACGTGATTTCCTTGAGGCTGCCAGTTTTCTGCTGGGGCAGCGGATATCCACATATTACAACCAGTTGCGGATGATTCAATATCGCAAAGGGATGGAATTGATCAGCCAGATATTTGCCGGCTTGAACAGTATGATGGCTGGCGAGGAACTTGAAACCAGACTTGTACGAAAATTGAGGGAGATATTTAATTGCCAGGCGGCTTCCATCGCCCTGATCAGCGACAATCCGGAATCTTTACTAGTAAAGAAATCATTGGCTGATGGAGAGGATTGGATCTATCAGGTCAGCATAAAACCGGGCAAAGGACTTCTCGGTACCTGCATGGAAGAATGCCGGTCGCTTGTTGTCAACCAACCCGAACTGGAATCGCAATTTGATCCGGAAATTGATTCGATTCCCGGTATTGAGGCGTCATCTCTGTTGTTTGTCCCCCTGTCTGCTCCTGAGCAGGTTTCAGGCGTTGTTGAGCTGATCAACCACAAAGAAGGTGGATTCACCCGGGGAGATCAGGAATTGCTGGAGAAACTGGCTGAATCAATCGCCCATTTGTTGCGCAATATCCAGATGACCGAACAATTGAAGGTCATGAATGCTCATCTGGAAGCCAGCCGGTGGGAATTGGTCCGGTCACGCAATACGCTTCGAAGCCTGTTTGATAATTTGCCAGATTCGTTCTATATTATTGACCGGAAATACCGGCTTGTGGCGGTCAATATGGCGAGGGCAAAACGCGTAGGTTGTGAACCCCGATCAATTATCAACCATCTTTGTTATGAGGCGCTTTATCAAAGGAAAGAACCCTGCCCCAATTGCCTTGTTGCTGAGACATTCTATAATCACACCATTACCAACCGGACCGAGCGGGAATGGGAATCAGGTGAAAATCCACTGGAGTGGGAAATAACCGCATACCCCATCTTCGAGGAGGATGAAGAGGTTCCGCAAGTCATTATCTTTGAACGCGATGTGACTGAAAAGAATATGATGGGGGCTATTCTGATCCAATCTGAAAAGATGGCAGCCGTGGGCCAACTGGCAGCCGGCATCGCCCACGAGATCAACAATCCGTTAACCGTGGTGCTGGCGAATGCACAGTTGTTGGAACGGTCATTACCAAAAGACAGCGATGACGCGGAAGCGGTTGACCTCATCTCGCGGGCTGGAACGCGTGCCCTCCAGGTAGTCCGGAATCTATTGAACTTTGCCCGCAAGGAACAATCTGAAGTAAAACCAACGGATATCAACCAGTCCATACAGACCGCATTGGATATGCTGCGGCATGAATTTATGCAGCGTTCAGTTGAGTACACATTTAAACCATCTTCAAACCTGCCGTTGATCATGGCTTCTCAAGAAAACCTCGCTGGCGTTTGGGTTAATATTCTGATCAACGCGATGGATGCGACCGCTGAGGGAAAAGGCAGGGTAAAGATAGCCACCCAGCAAACAGGAAAAGAGATCCGCATCATCATCAGTGATAATGGTTATGGAATTGAACCAGACCGGTTAAAACGCATTTTCGATCCCTTTTATACAACCAAGGAAGTGGGAAAAGGGACAGGTTTGGGGTTGTCCATTTGCCATCGGGTGATCAAACAACACGGGGGAAATATTCTGGTGGATAGCAAAGTGGGAACCGGCACGACTTTCACAATCATTCTCCCGGCATATTAATTTTTACACCGCGTTTATCCTGCTTTTACAGAGGTTTTATCAAATCAGGATTGGAAGGGTGATACAACAGAACCAGGCGAAGAATTGGTTCTATTTATGGATTTAACTGGCGCATGATATCTCTTACCCGACTGAATGGCACGAAATACTACCTGAACGCCGATTTAATCATGTCGGTGGAAGGGACACCTGACACAGTGATCACATTGACCAATGGAACAAAATTTGTGGTTAAGGATCATCCGGAAGATGTAATCGCCCTGGTCGTAGAATATCAACGACTGGTCCATAACCCGCAAAAAGAATTGCTGCGAGGAGAATGAGATGGATTTAGCTACTTTAATTGGGATTGGAATGAGCCTTGTCATCGTCGTCATTGTGATGATCCTGGATGGAGGTTCTCCCCTTGAATTGTTGGCTCATCCATCTGCGATCCTTCTTACTCTCGGTGGTTCAATGGTGGCAACCATTTCGACCATGCCGTTTGAAGGTGCTATAAAAATCCCCAAATTTATACAGAAAGCCTTTTTTACGAAAAAAGTGAATCTTCCTGTCCTGATAAATACCCTCGCATCCATGGCCGACAAAGCCCGGCGAGAAGGGTTGTTGGCATTGGAAGAAGAAAGCAAAAAAATCCCCGATCCATTCCTCCGGCAGGGGATCATGCTGGTAGTTGATGGAACGGATCCAGCCCAGGTGCGTTCGATTCTTGAGCTTGAAATCAAGAATATGGAAGAACGTCACGAAATTGGGATCAATTTCTTCAATACGGCAGGTGGTTTTAGCCCTACATTCGGAATTATCGGTACGGTTATGGGGCTTATTTCTGTGTTGAAACAATTGGATGATCCCGGAAAACTGGCAAAATCGATTGCGGCAGCCTTCCTGGCAACCCTGTGGGGGTTACTTTCAGCGAATCTGATCTGGATCCCTATTGGCGGAAAGTTGGCCATGCGCAGCCGAGAAGAGGTTACGTATCGCAAGATGCTTTTGGAAGGTGTGCTGTCACTGCAGGCTGGAGAAAACCCGCGCATTATTAAGGAAAAACTGAGCGCATTCCTGCCCCCGGCTGAACGCCGCCTCACTGAAGGTGGAGCCGGCGCACAGGCTGGTGCCAGACAGGGAGCGGGAGGACAGGCATGAGCAGTCATGGCGGCGGCAATGACCGCTGGTTGGTAAGCTATTCAGATTTCATCACCCTTTTAATGGTGTTGTTTGTTGTTTTGTATTCCATGGGGCAGATTGATGTTCAAAAATACAAAGCCCTCGCCCAAAACTTGAAAGCCGCATTTACAGTTGGCGGAGCGCCGCCCAGAGTGGTTGATCCCCAAATTGACGCGACCGGTGGTTTAACAGAGAATATGTCCGCCAACCCGATCACAGTGGAAGGCCTTCCGATGATCGGCTCAGTCGGGGCTGAAGTAGCCGGAAAACTGACCGATATGTTAAAGGAAAATGGATTAAGTAGCGAGGTAAGTGTTCAGAATAATGTGGAAGGTGTCTTGATCTCTCTCAGCCGTGAGTTGACCTTCATCCAGGGGCGGGCGGAGCTGCAACCGGCAGCCTATCCGGTGCTGGATACGATCGTCACCATGGTTCAGGAGATCGATAACGAAATTCGGGTGGTAGGGCACACGGATGATTCAACCCCGCTTGACCCGAGGTATCCGGATAACTGGTCGTTATCATTGGCGCGGGCCAATGAGATCGTGCGTTATTTCCAGGTGAAAGGTGTTTCCCCTGTACGATTAATTCCAACCGGGCGTGGCGAGTATTCACCCTTGTTCCCGAACGATACCCCTGAACACCGTGAGATCAACAGCCGGGCTGAAATCATTGTAATTTATCCTGTCAGCTCGGATGAAGTGCAATTGGATCTGCGAAATATGCCTGGAGATACAAACGAGACTATACCGACTCCCGAGCCTACCAAGGAGGCTTCTTCTGATGGCCACTGATGTTCCTGCCCCAGTAAAACCAAAACCCAATATTCTCAAGATCATTATTTACTTTTTAGCCGGTGTGATCGTGATGACCACGGCGGCTACAAACCTGCTGGTTGTCTATGTATTGTTTGCACCGGATAATTTGCCAAAACCGATCTATCTGGTCTACCAGCTCCCGGCAGGTGTGACTCCTCAACCGGGAGTGGAAGGTGCGACACCGGATATGATAGCCGGCGCGAGTGCCAATCCGATTACCGTAATAACCGGGCAGCAACCGGCCGCATCGGAAGCATCTGCCAGTTCAAACCATGTAACCAGTGAATCGACCAGTCATGCCGCGGGTGAAGTCGAGGATGTTTCACCCGGTCATGGGATCATGATTGATACCAGCACCAAGATCGTTAATCTGGCGGAACCGGGTGGAAAGAAATTCATCCGTGTGACCGCCACGCTGGAATTTGCTCCACCGGCCGGGTATTCTTCGTTGCCGGAAGAAGAACAGACAACAGAATTGTCCAACTTTACCGCCGCGATCAATTCAAAAATCCCGGTGCTGGATGACACAATTGTGACCCTTCTGTCTTCCAAGGAATTTGCAGCTGTTTATTCGACTGAAGGTAAAGACGAACTTCGGCAGGAGATCATTGATGCGATCAATGCCCGCTTGCCGGAATATAAAGTCATTTATGTTTATTTCAAAGAATTTGTAATGCAGTAAGAAGAGGGTGCGTTATGTTAACTCAGGCGGAGATTGACGCCCTGCTCAACGGGGCAATAGAAATAGAAGGCTCAGAAAATCAGGAAGGGGTAAACCTTGCTGATGTAATGGGGAAATCCGCTCATCCAAAAGATGGAAGTCCGTCCGAGAAGAATGTCCGCCCGTATAACTTCTGGTCACCGGATAGATTCTCCAAGGATCAGATCCGGGCCATCGAACTGGTACATGAAGAGTTGGCCGAACGCTTGACCAATTCATTACCTTCTTTTATCCGCACAAATTTGCGGCCTCGTGTGGTTCATACAGAACAGGGACGCTTTCACGATTTTATGGCAGACTTTCCACCTACCACCCTGTACCACCTGGTTTCACTGGCACCCCTCCCCGGACAGATTGCCATTGTTTTCAGTGATGATGTGAATTTTGTCATTCTGGAACAACGCCTGGGTGGTGCCTCAGACAGCCGCGGGCGAAATCACTCGTTAACTGAAATTGACCAATCGCTTCTCCAGGACCTGGTTGAGAATATGCTGAATGATGTTAAAGCATCCTGGGGGAAGGTGGTCAGTATTGAACCGAAACTGATTGACAGTACGGTGAACCAGCACTGGGTTCAGATGATGATGGGGAATGAACGTGTCTTGATGGTCACTTTTGAAATGGTGATCAAGGACACCACCGGAACCATGAGTTTTTATATACCATATTCGATGTTAAAACCGGTAGCCAATGAGCTCAATCCACATGTCATTATTACCGGGAAGAAAGAACAGGTTGTTGATTTTTCTGCCCGCCGCACAAATCTGGAAAGCCTGTATCAGACGGTGGTGCCTTTAAAGGCTGTTCTGGGAAATGTGAGATTATCGATCAAGGAACTATCTGACCTTGATATTGGCGATGTTCTGGTCCTGGATAGCTATGCCAGCCAGGATATTTTGGTTCAGGTATCAGGCACAATCCGATTCAAAGGACGGATCGGCAAACAGGCCAACCACCTGGCTGTGCAGATCAGCGGACCCGTAAAAATACCCAAAACCGCCCCGGGAAAATAGGAGATTAGGCGAATGAACGATGAGATCCTGAAATCAACGGAATCCACGGATGGAGAAAACCCGGGCATGGATGCTTTGCAGGAAAGTATAA
>CAYRHB010000035.1:0-29335 GCA_964424035.1 uncultured Leptolinea sp. | reverse complement strand
TAATAGGAGAATAGTCGGTATTTTTGATCAAACAGAAAGGTTAATCCCGTCCATATAGCGATCAGGATTAAAAACAATATTGGAATATCAACGCGCATGATCTGGGATAAAACCACGGTTGTATTGTATTCAGGGATCATTCCGTATTGCAGCTTAGCGACATTGATCACCGGGGTTCCGGTAACCGAGACTAATAAAAAGAACATGGTCAGATATAGACTGGTAAAAAGGAAGCCCTTTTTCCTTGACCCCAAAAAACAGTCCAGTATGATAGCCATGGAAACCGGGACCACATCCGGGCTGATGAAAAGTCCGGCTGGAAGAGTTAAGGCGGAAAGGCATAACTTTAAATTGGAGCAACCGCTTGATGAATACAGAAATAACCCGGTAAATGCCAGTGCGTATGCCAAAAGGTGGGCGTCATTCATCCCAACATACTCCTGGGCATAACTGTTAATCAGGATAATGGCTGTTGTTCCTCCTAACAAACTTCCCTTCCAGGATACATTTCGGGAACGAAGGATACCTGTAGATAGGAGAGCAATCAAAAGCAGTGATCCAATCGAAATGATCCGTCCGGCAAAAAGATAATCACCCATAAAATAACCGGTTATCCCAACGATATAAAAAAAGAAGGGAGGCTGGGTTACCTGAGTAAAGGGATCAAGTACTGGGTCTACATAAAGAGGGTATCCCTGCATGGCTTCATTAATATGATACAAATTCCAACCTTCACTAAAGTTGATCTGATAAGTGAACCCCATTCGCAATATTGGATAGACCAAAAATAGCCCGGTCCCGATAATGACGGCTGTCAGACAGAGCCAGAGCCAGATGCCATGTCTGCCAGTCACCTTTATGGGTTGATATGTTTCAATTACCTGTGTTCCCATACTAATATTGTAATGATTGCACCAAGTGCCGTATTCCAATGGGAATAGTTCATGTATTGGATTTCATTTGCCGAACAGGTTTTCAACTTTGAAAGTTTGAAAGACCAAACCTGTGCTATACTTGAAATAAAGATAAGGCACACCTTATCTTTTGAGGACATATGACCCACACTAATGCTTCTGCATCCATAGAAGATTATCTTGGCGCCATCTTCCGACTTCAGGGAGACCGGAACCAACCCCTGCCTTTATCACAATTGCAGGAACATTTCGGGTTTTCTCCCATATCCATTCATGAGATGGTACAGAAACTGGCACAGAAAGGGTTGGCGGAGTATTTTCCATACAAGGGCGTACGGTTGACAGCAATAGGGGAAAAGACTGCAACTTCGCTGGTTCGCCGTCACCGGGTTTGGGAATTTTTTCTGGCCAATGAATTAAATGTGCCCATAGATGAGGCGCATGATCTGGCAGGCAGCCTGGAGCATGCCGTACCGGATTGGGTGACTGAGCGCTTATATGATTTTCTGGGACAACCGGAATCGTGTCCCCATGGGAGTCAGATTGGAGAGCAGGCAGACCGAGAGAAAGGTACCTGTCTGGCAGACGCGAAAATTGGTCAATCAATCCTTATAAACCGCATATCTCCAGAAAACCCCAAATCGTTAAAAATTGCCCGGCAATCCGGATTAATTCCGGGGAAGCTGGTTGAAATCATTGCCAGGTCTGAATCCAACCTGAGTTTTAGCATAGATGACCAGAAAAAAACCATATTAATGAAAGACTCGGCTTTCTTCTGGGGAAAGGTTTTACCGGATGGAGCATGAGTTCATAACGCTGGCAGATCTTCATGTGGGTCAGCAGGCCATGGTCAGACGCTTACAGGGAGGAAAAGCATTCATTTCGCGATTGGCTGCCATGGGATTCACACCCGGCACACCGGTTTCCATCATCAGAAAGAGTGGAACCGGCCCGGTACTGGTACGGTTGCGCGGAGCCCAAGTAGCGTTGGGTCACATTGAAGCAGAAAAGATCATGCTTTCACCTGTCAGTCCCCAGGAAATCCAGATGGAAGAACTGGTTCCTCGTGAAATTCAGACTTCCAATATGGTTATTGCACTTGCCGGACAACCCAATGTAGGAAAATCGACCGTCTTCAATTTATTGACTGGCTTGAATCAGCATGTGGGAAACTGGGCTGGAAAAACGGTGGACCTTAAAAGCGGTGGTTTCATGGTGGGTGATACGTTCATCACATTGGTTGACCTACCGGGAACGTACAGCCTGACTGCCAGCTCGCAAGAGGAAAAGATCGCGCGGGATTTCATCCTGACCCGGCACCCGGATCTCGTCGTTGTTGTGGTGGATGCGGCCAATCTGGAACGCAGTCTTTACCTTCTGGCAGAAGTACTATTGCTGCCCGTGCCGGTCATTCTTGCTTTGAATATGATGGATGTTGCCGGACAGGAAGGAATCCAGATAGAGCCTGGTGTATTGGAAAGTGCTATTGGAGTACCAGTGGCTCCCATGTCCGCTGCGCATAGCCAGGGAATTGATGCCCTTCTTATGCGGATAAGAGAGTTTATTGATGGGCGTTTTGTTTACAACCCCAAAAAAGCTTCCATTTCTGATGCACACAGAGGAATTCTTGAACAGATTCAGAAAACGATTTCAGGTTTTGTGCCTGAAGGGTACCCGGATGAATGGGTCGCCATAAAACTGTTGGAGGGTGATGAAGAGATGGCATCCATCATGGAAGCCCGGCTTCCAATCGAAGGATGGCAGAAGGTCTCCGGATTACTGTATGAACATGAAGACGCTGTGCTGGATATTGCCGGTGAACGATATGAATGGATTGCGCGCATGGTGCGGGCAGCCGTCGTTCAACCAAAGATAACCCGTGGCAGCTTGACATCACGTATCGATCAGGTACTCACCCATCCCATTCTTGGCGTTTTCTTCCTGGCTCTTGTTCTTGGCGGTGTATTCAGCCTGACCTATTCCCTGGGTTCACCGCTTCAGAAATATCTGAGTGATCTTATTGACTTGCTATCCGGATGGATTCGGGCAAACCTGTCGGATCAACCTGCGTGGGTTCCCCATCTACTGACAGATGGCATTCTGGGAGGGGTAGGGCTGGTATTAACATTTCTGCCGATCCTGGCTATTTTCTACACAGCATTAGGCTTGCTTGAAGATACCGGATATATGGCCCGGATTGCATACCTGACTGACCGTTGGATGCACCGGCTGGGATTGCATGGGAAAAGCTTTCTGCCTATCCTGCTGGGATTTGGATGCAATGTTCCGGCTATTTTCGGGGCCCGAATCATTGAATCCCCGCGCAGCCGTCTGCTGACCATCCTGTTGATACCATTGATTCCGTGTACCGCTCGAATGGCGGTTCTGACCGTATTAACACCGGTTTTCTTCCCTGAAAATGCTGCGTTGATATCCTGGGGATTGGTCGCCGGTAATCTTGTACTTCTCATGGCCATTGGGTTACTTTTGCATAATTACATATTAAAAAACGACCATGTAGCTTTCATTATGGAATTGCCTCTCTATCACGCCCCCAATCTCCGCACGATCGGGATTTATGTTTGGCAAAACCTGGTTGGCTTCCTGGAAAAAGCCGGCACGATTATCCTGGCGGGGTCATTGGTTATCTGGGGTTTTTCCTATTTCCCGGATGGCAATGTGATGTCCAGTTATTTGTCTGTTCTGGGTCGATTTTTTGAACCTGTTGGAAAACTTATGGGATTGCCCTGGCCGGTTCTGTTGGCTCTGGTTACCAGTATTGTGGCAAAAGAAAATACCGTCGCAACACTTGGAATTTTGTATGGTGACCTGTCGACGACTCTACCCGTGATTTTAAGCTCATCTGCGGCTCTTGCATTGCTTGTTTTTCAGATGCTGTTCATTCCATGCCTTGGGACCATATCTGCCATTCAACAGGAAACCCGTTCATTAAAGTGGACTATCACAAGCACACTTCTTATGCTTGGATTGTCATTGATTTTTGGTATTACTATCTACCAACTGGGTACGATGTTACTGGGGTAGCCATGCTGCTAACCTTACTAAAGCTGATCAGTCAAAATCCACTTGCCAGTCTGGAAGATCTGAGCCGGCAGTTATCCATCTCACCACAACTGGTGGAAGATATGGTTGCAGATTTGTCTAAAAGAGGTTATCTTAAATCTTACGAGGATTGTTCATCGGCTTGCCAGAATTGTTCATTATCCCGGTCGTGCGGAAAAGGCGTTCGCCCGAAGATATGGTCAATTTCAGAGAAAGGGCATGCCCTGATACAAAAACCCTGAACTCTACCAGACAGGTGAAACAATGAAATTTATCCACTACCAGTATGGAAATGACCGGCCGCGTTATGGATGGATCTATGAGGATCGGGTTGGACCTGTAGAAGGTGATCCGTTTAGTGAATACCGTCGTTTGGAAGTGGATCTCCCATTGGAAGATGTCCGGTTGTTAACTCCGGTACTGCCGGGAAAGATCATCTGTGTGGGTCGAAATTATGTGGAACATGCCCGCGAACATGATGCTCCGGTTCCGGAGTGGCCAATGTTGTTCTTAAAACCGCCCAGCAGTGTGATCGGGCCGGATGATATGATCCACTTGCCACCGCAA
The DNA here is from genome assembly GCA_964424035.1 of uncultured Leptolinea sp. Classification (GTDB taxonomy): domain Bacteria; phylum Chloroflexota; class Anaerolineae; order Anaerolineales; family Anaerolineaceae; genus Leptolinea. Next base: position 24,791 of record CAYRHB010000035.1, on the reverse strand, counting down.
TCCGAACAGGTGGAACATGAAGTGGAACTTGCCGTAGTCATCGGGAAGACCGCCCGCTGGATCCAGCCGGAGGATGCCTATTTACACATTTTTGGCTATACCGTGGGTAATGATGTGACTGCAAGAGACCTTCAGAGACGAGATGGTCAATGGACCCGTTCAAAAGGCTTTGATACGTTTTGCCCTCTTGGTCCATGGATAGAGACCGATCTGGATTCATCTGATGTACTTCTAAGCTGCCGGGTCAACAATGAGCTTCGTCAAATGTCATCAACCCGTGAAATGGTTTTTACCGTTCAACAACTGGTGGCTTTTGCCAGTTCCATCATGACTCTGGTTCCCGGAGATGTGATCCTGACCGGTACTCCAGCCGGGGTTGGCCCGTTGGATGAGGGTGATATTGTCGAATGTACGGCTGAAGGGATCGGTACATTAAAAAATCAAATTGCTCATCGGTAGGTAAAAGCAATGCCAGTTCATTTTTCAGGACTGGCGTTCTTTTTTTATGATAGAACAAAAGGAATACGGCAGTGGATGAAGCCGGTCTTTCATTCATGATATAATTTTTTTCCATTCTTTTTTACCAAATCCCTGGATTAATTAGGAGAAATTACCCATGTCCGGTCATTCTAAATGGGCAACAATTAAAAGAAAAAAAGGGGCTGCAGATGCAAAACGCGGCCAGGTATTTACGCGTCTGACCCGTGAAATTGTGATGGCAGCTCGCGATGGCGGTGGTGATACCGATTCCAACTTCCGGCTTAGATTGGCTGTTGAAAAAGCCCGCGCGCAGAACATGCCTAAAGATAATATTGACCGGGCAATTAAACGGGGTACAGGCGAATCCAAAGAAGGCAACGCTTTTGAACAGATCAACTATGAAGGTTATGCCGGACATGGTGTGGCTTGCATGATCGAAGTTGTCACAGACAACCGCAATCGCTCTGTTGCAGAGATTCGCCATGTTCTTTCAAGAGCCGGCGGCAACCTTGGCGAGAATGGATCCGTTGCCTGGCAATTCAACCGTATCGCGTATTTTTCCATTCCGGCAGCCGGAAATGATTTCGACAAAATTTTTGAACTGGCTGTTGAATGCGGCGCCGACGATGTGACCAATGAAGAAGGATCAATCGAAATTTTTGCCCCGGTGGAAGCATTCAAAACGGTCAGCGACCGCTTACGCGCAGATAACATCTCCATTGAAGAAGCTGAACTTCGCATGATCCCCACCCAGGAAATGGACCTGGATCTTGAAAAAACACTGGCTGTTATGAGGACTCTGGATGCTCTGGAAGAGCTGGATGATGTGCAGTCACTTTCTTCCAACCTGCACATTTCTGAGGAGGCCATGGCGGCATTGGAGAACGAATAAGCCGCTATGCTGGTTCTGGGAATTGATCCCGGTACGGCAACAACCGGCTACGGTTTCGTCCTAGAAACCGAAAGTGGTGGCATTGAACTGGTGGATTATGGAGTAATTTCCACTCCAAAGAATACATCTCCAGAAAGCCGGTTGCTTACCATCTATAACAAAATGAATGATCTGATTGCTCTCCACAGCCCTGACACTGCGGCTGTGGAGAAGCTTTTCTTCCAACGCAATGTAACGACCGCATTGGCGGTGGGACAGGCCAGGGGTGTTATTCTGCTGGCACTAGCCCGGGAAAAGATTTCTATATTTGAATATAATCCCGTTGAAGTGAAGCAGGCTGTGGCAGGTTATGGCGGTGCCGAAAAGCAGCAGGTCCAGTTAATGGTTAAAGCCATTCTCAATATGGAGGATATCCCCCGCCCGGACGATGCGGCAGATGCACTGGCAATTGCCATCTGTCACTGTCAGGCATACCGGTTAAGACAACTCGAGGAACAAAACCTGTGAGTATGATCTCAAGTTCTGCCAATCCGCGAATTAAAGAGATCCGAAAATTACGGGACCGGAAATTTCGCACGGAAACCGGTTTAGCCTGGGTCGAAGGTTTGCGTGCCTGTGGTGATGCCTTCAGAAAACCCGAAATGATTCGGCAAATAGTTGTTTGCCCCGAAACACTTCATTCCGGGTTTGCGGATGAGTTGCTTGCAAAAGCCCGATCCTCCGGTTTGGACATTCTCGAAGTCAACCGGGATGTTTTTACCGGTTTGTCAGGAAAAGACAATCCGACGGGAATGGGTGTGGTTATCCAGCAGTCCTATTGCCTGATTAATGATCTGGTACTACATCCGGGTGATCTCTGGGTAGCCCTCGACAGGGTTGCGGATCCGGGTAATTTGGGCACGATAATGCGGACGCTGGATTCTTGCGGCGGCAAGGGATTGATATTGCTCGATAATTGCACTGACCCGTATGATCCGACAGCCATCCGCGCTTCAACCGGAGCAATTTTCTATCTTGATCTTGTAAAAACAAATTCAGCCGGTTTTTCTACCTGGAAACGGAAATCCGGGACACACATTACCGGAGCGGTTGCGATCCCCGATGCGAAGGATTATCATTCGCAGGAATATCCTGATCCATTGATTCTGCTCATGGGAAGTGAGCGGGAAGGGTTGTCCCCCTTACTTACAGAGCTTTGTGATTCACGGGTTTCCATTCCCATGGTGGGGCATGTGGATTCGTTGAACCTGGCTGAAGCAACAGCCATCATGCTATATGAAATATTTAATAAGCATCGCGAGACATAATAATCATGGAGAGTTGATACATGATCGCTGCAATTCGGGGTGAAGTAATCGGCAAGGGCGAAGATCACCTGATCATAGAAACAGGTGGTGTGGGCTTTAAAATATTCACGACACAGGAAGTTGCTGCCGGTTGTGCGGTTGGTGATCCTGTGTTTTTGTTTACGCATCTGGTTGTCCGGGAAGATGCCCTGACCTTGTTCGGCTTTGAAACCGAAGAAACGCGTGACCTGTTCATCCTGCTGCTTGGTGTAAATGGTGTAGGACCGAGACTTGCCCTGGCAATTCTTACCGGCATGTCACCTGATGCCATCCGACGTTCGGTTCAGGCGGAGCAGGCTGACCTTTTCACCCGGATTCCCGGTGTAGGGAAAAAAACCGCACAACAGATCCTGATCCATTTGCAGGGTAAGCTCAAGGGCGAGATGGTCGTTGAACATGAGCCGGGTACAATTGAAATTGATGCCCAGGTTCTGGACGCCCTGACGGGACTGGGTTATTCGATTGTGGAAGCCCAGGCAGCAATCCAATCCATTCCACGCGGTTCGGCGTCTGATGTCGAATCAAGATTACGCCTTGCCCTGCAGTATTTTTCCAATTAATATAACCACATCAACGATCCACGGGATGAAAACATGAAACAGGTTCTGCAATCCATGAAAAGCGGAAAAACCAGTCTGGAGGAGGTTCCTGATCCGATTGTAAAACCGGGAACCGCCCTTGTGCGAACAGCCTGTTCACTGGTATCTGCCGGAACTGAGCGAATGGTGGTGGAATTTGCTGAAAAAAACCTGCTCGATAAAGTCCGGTCACGTCCTGATCTCGCGAAACAGGTTATCGATAAAGCGATTAAAGAAGGCCCGCTTACAGCATTGGATGCCGCATTTAATCGCCTTGACCAGCCCATGGTTTTGGGATATTCCTCCAGCGGTGTAATCGAGGCCTTGGGCCCGGGGTTGACCGGATTTACCGTCGGTGACCGGGTAGCCTGTGCGGGTGGCGGATTTGCCGTGCATGCCGAACTGGGCGTGGTCCCGCAAAATCTACTGGTTAAATTGCCCGATTCTGTAGATTTTGAACAGGCAGCTTTTGCCACCCTGGGTGCCATCGCCCTGCATGGTTTTCGCCTGGCCCAACCACAGGTTGGTGAAAGCGTGGTTATTATTGGGATGGGTTTGTTGGGGCTTCTGGCCGCGCAAATTGCCCGTGCAGCCGGATGTTCGGTTTTCGGAATCGATACCAATCCACAACGGGTGGAATTCGCAAAGGGACTTGGATTCTCATCTGTGACCCGTGAGGATGCAGAAGCGGCTTCGTCTGCTTTCACAAAGGGACGTGGAGCGGATGTCATTTTGATCTGTGCGGATACCTCGTCGGATGATCCGGTGGACCTGGCTGCAAAAATCGCCCGGGACCGGGCGGTCATTGTGGCAGTCGGAGCTGTCGGGCTTCATCTAAAACGGAAGCTGTATTACGACAAGGAGCTTGATTTTCGGGTTTCTCGATCCTATGGTCCGGGGCGTTATGATCCGGAATATGAAGAACATGGAAAAGATTACCCCGTAGGCTTTGTACGCTGGACAGAAGGGCGGAATATCCAGGCTGTTGTTGATTTGCTGGACAGGGGAAGTATCGATCTGAAATCACTTATTACGCACCGCTTCCCGATAGAAAAAGCGGATAAAGCATATGACCTGATCACAGGAAAGACCAGGGAACCGTTTCTGGGTGTTTTATTGACATATCCTTCACCTGTCGTGCCAGTCCGGTACAGCCGTACTGTCATTAATTCTACAAATACAGGGAAGAAGATAGAGACCATAAAGATTGGAGTTCTGGGAGCCGGAAATTTTGCCAATGCGATTATGCTTCCTGCTGTTCAAAAGACAGGTGGTGTCGAAATGGTGGGGATCTCATCGGCAGGCGGCGTATCTGCACAGGCGGCTGCGAGAAAATTCGGTTTTGGTTTTGCCACAACCGACGAGGAAGAGATCTTGAACAACCCGGGAATCAATACAGTTCTTGTTCTTACCCGTCACCATCTCCATGCGCGGCAGGTAATGACCGCGCTCCAATCCGGGAAGAATGTTTATTGCGAGAAACCCCTGGCTTTGACCGGTGTTGAGCTGGAGCAAATATTTGAGATATTGAACAAACCGGATAGCCCCATTTTATCTGTAGGGTTCAACCGCCGTTTCGCTCCTTTATCTGTGCGGTTAAAAGAGTTTATTGCTGCCGGAAATGAACCTTTTTTGGCAACGTATCGTGTCAATGCCGGTTATTTACCATTAACCCATTGGACACATGATTTCGAACAGGGTGGTGGACGGATCATTGGTGAAGCATGTCATTTCATCGATTACTGCACCTTCCTGGCAGGTGCAGCGCCGGAAAACGTGGATGCAACCGCATTGCCCGACGTTGGACGATATCGGCAGGATAATGTTCAAATTAGCTTGAAATTCCTGGATGGCTCACTGGCACAGGTGTTATATCTGGCGAATGGTGATAAAGGACTGGCCAAGGAACGGCTCGAAGTTCATTCCGCCGGCCGCAGTGCCATTCTGGATGATTTCCGGGAGTTGGACCTCTGGACGGGAGGTTCCAGGCGGACATACCGTTCAGTACTGCGTCAGGACAAAGGTCACCGTGAAGCCTGGGAGGCATTTTTAAGGGCTGTCAGGGATGGTGAAGGTCCATCCATACCATACGAGCAGATATTTGGTTCGAGCATGGCCAGCATTCAGGCTGCCACGAAAGCTTCCGGTCAGGTTGGTTAGAGGCCGAACCGGTGAATAGACTGGTCAGGGGATACAAAACCATCTGTCAGGTCGGGTTAGTGCCGGTATTACAGGTTGGCCTGTACCGGTTAGGCTTACTGTCAGGTCATTATCGAAGAGTGACAAAGCCAGGCTGCGCACCTATTAAAAGTGATGAAGCAAGATGGTTGATCAACTCTCCATCTTTGGAAAATTCTGGTTTAAGTGATTTCTATAAAAAGAATCCGAAATTGGAGACGGATTGCCGTAAGAAGGCTGAATCGATACTTCAAGGCACTTGCCTGATATTCGGTGATCAACCCGCGGTTGTTCTGAATGAAAAACTGGATGTTTCACATCATTGGACGGATTACGAAAGTAAGAAAGTGCCACTTCCCGTGGAAGATATCAAATTCATCTGGGAACCGGCACGTCTGGGATGGGTCTTCGAGCTGGGCAGATGGGCAGCATTTGGGAAAGATGAATTGTTGGGGATGCGCTCCTGGGGGCTGATGGGAAAGTTCATCCAGGCGAATCCGGTTAATTGTGGCCCCAACTGGATGAACGGACAGGAAATCGCCCTGCGAATCCTGGCCATGGCTTTTTTCCATGAAGTGTTTCGTGCTGATCCCCACCTTCCGGAAAATTGGGAGCAAATTCTGGCACAATCCGTGATAGATCATGCCCGGCGGATTCCACCCACGCTGGTGTATGCCCGAAGCCAGAATAACAATCATCTGCTGGTTGAAGCCGCCGGTCTGTATACCGCCGGAGTGATTCTACCGGCGTATCATGAATCCGACCGCTGGAGGAAGATCGGGTGGCAGATATTCCATCAGGCACTTCAAGATCAGATCGAAGACGATGGCACATATGCCCAGTATTCGACCAATTATCACCGGTTACTGTTGCAATCCGCGCTTTGGATGAAGGCGATCGCGACTCGAAATAATGAAAACTTTCCAGTCGAGAGTCATCAAAAACTGGCAGCCGCAACTAACTGGTTATCCGGGTTAATGGTATCGGAGACCGGCCGTGTGCCCAATTATGGACACAATGACGGTGCGTATATCATCCCGCTTACCGGGAAACCGTATGATGACTACCGGCCGGTGGTTTCTGCTTCTCAGCACTTTTTCTTTCCAGCCAGTATTACCAATCCAGCGGAAGATGAAAACGAGATGACCTTATGGTTTAGATGGCTGGCAGCAGGGAAGATGGAAAATCCGCAATTTAGTCCTTCCATTTCACCGGTTCGTTCATATCAAAAGCTGCAAAAAGGAAAATTAAGCGCAATCCTTTTTGCACCATCGATCCAGCGCAGACCGGGGCAGGCTGATCTGTTATCTCTGGACATTCGGTCAAAGGGTATTCCGGTTGTCCTTGATGCCGGCACATACCGGTATAACGCGGCCCCGCCATGGGACAATGCACTGGCCAGTACAAGGGTTCACAATACAATTTCTTTGAATGAAAATGACCAGATGTTACGGATGGGGCGTTTTCTATGGCTGGATTGGCCTGAAGTGAAATGGGAAGGTAATGGGTCAAATACCGGCCAAATGGCTGCTTCGCATAATGGATATCGCCGGTTGGGTGTCGTCCATAAAAGAACCGTATCCATGGATAACGAAAAAGTATGCCGGGTTGTCGATGAGGTTTCCCCTGAAAAACCGACCGGTTGGCATCAACTATTGGATGTGTATGTTCACTGGTTACTTCCGGATATTGATTGGATGATGACCCCCACCGGGTTGATGTCGAAGAAAACAGCATGGCAAATAAATTTCCAGACAATACCGCAGGACGACGGAGATTCACCACAGGTTGAGTATCAATTGATACGTGCAGGGCAATTGATATATTCCAGTAAGGGTGGCGATGTTCCGGCGGAAGATCTGATTAATCTGGGCTGGTATTCCCCTACCTATGGGATGAAAGTTCCCGCAATTTCTTATCGGATCATCCTTCGCGATCGAATGTCCATTCAATGCCAAACAGAATTTGTAGTCTGATAGAATTGCCCCGTGCATATTCTCATTATTCATCAGGCATTTTCTTCTCTTGAAGACGCAGGTGGAACCCGCCATTATGAAATGGCGCGTTTTCTCCGGGAAAATGGGCATCAGGTAACTGTTATTTGCAGTCCGGTGAACTACCTCACTGGAAAATCCATTGGAGCAAGAAAGTGGATTGACCGGCAGGTTGACGAAAATGGAATTGTGATCTTGCGGGCGTTCACCTATGCCGCCTGGCACCGGAGTTTTTTCCATCGCCTGCTTACATTTTTTAGCTTTATGGTTTCATCTTTCTTCGCCGCTCTATCAGTCGGTAAAGTTGATCTGGTCTGGGGAACATCACCACCAATATTCCAGGGAGTAACAGCCTGGCTGGCTGCCCGATTAAAGCGAGCCGTTTTCCTGTTTGAAGTACGTGACCTCTGGCCGGAATTTGCCATTGCGGTAGGGGTATTAAGAAACCCGATCATCATCCGGTTATCCCGTTGGTTGGAACGGTTCCTCTACACACACGCTGATCAGGTTATCGTAAATTCACCCGGTTACATGGATTATGTTACTGAACACGGCGCAAAATCGGTACAACTGATCCCGAACGGTGCTGACCCTGATATGTTTGTATCCTCACGGGAAATGGAAATAAAGGAAGCCTGGGGACTTACAGGTAAGAATATTGTTTTGTATGCCGGAGCGCATGGCATTTCGAATGACCTGGATGTGGTATTGCAGGCTGCCGCTCTGTTGCGGGAAAGGCAGGATATCACATTTGTTTTTGTGGGAGATGGAAAAGAAAAAAATAATCTAGTCAAAAAGGCAGAGAATCTCTCATTGCAGAATGTACGGTTTTTTCCGCCGGTTAAGAAAAATGAAATGGCTGATGTTTATGCCGCCGCAACGGTTTGTCTGGCTATTCTCAAACCTCTCGACTGGTATAAAACAACCTACCCGAATAAAGTATTTGACGCTATGGCTGCAGGTAAACCGGTCCTTCTTTGTATAGATGGGGTTATCCGGCAGTTGGTTGAGGAAGCCAATGCAGGGTTGTTCGTAACTCCAGGAAATCCCGATGCGCTGGCTGATTGTGTCATCCGGATGATGGATGATCCACAAAGTTATGTAATAATGGGTGAAAATGGTCAGGAATTTGTAAAAGACAAATTTTCCCGGAAACAGATAGCAAATTCGTTTCTGGTTTTGCTGGAGGAACTGAGGAGGGAACATGGCGGAATCAATACTGGTGGTCGAAGATGAAATCTCTTTGCAGGAAACCCTTGCGTACAATCTGAAGAAACAGGGATACACAGTTCATACAGCAGCCACCGGTGGGCAGGCTCTAAAATCCGCCCGGGACATCAAGCCGGACTTGATCCTTCTGGATATCATGCTGCCTGAAATGGACGGATTTGAAGTCTGCCGGACTTTACGGCAGGAAATGAACACACCGATATTGATGTTAACAGCACGGGATGATGAGATCGACCGGGTTGTTGGCCTTGAGGTTGGCGCAGATGATTACCTGACCAAACCTTTCAGTATGCGGGAATTACTTGCCCGGGTGAAAGCCATGCTTCGGCGGGTGAGATTGATCAAAGAAGATGCCGCCATCCGGTCGACATCAGCAGATGCATCCACCAGTGGTCCCATGCATTTTGGAAATCTTGAAGTAAATCCCATCCGGCGGGAAGTTCTACTGGATGAGAGACCACTATCCATCAAACCCAAAGAGTATGAGTTATTGCAGTACCTGGCAATCCATCGGGGCCAGGTATTGACACGTGAGACGATCCTTGAAAAAGTCTGGGGGTGGGATTTCATTGGGGACAGCCGCACCGTGGATGTTCATATTCGCTGGCTCAGGGAGAAGATCGAAAAAGATCCTGCCGCTCCGACCAGGATCGTAACCGTTCGGGGCGCGGGTTACCGGTTCGAAGGGTAATATCATGCGCAATTCTTTGGTCACCCGGTTTGCTCTACCATATATTTTCCTCAGTATATTGGTCATGGGCGGGTTGAACATTGCTGTGTCCATTTCCCTGCGCTATACCTATACGGAAAATTTAAAAGCCAGACTCCTTGGGGAAACCCACGGGCTTTCTGACGAAGTCATACGTCAACTGGCTGAGGATCCTTCACCGGAAGCCATGGAAGAATTGGCTGTTCAAAATTCGCGGTTATTGAAATCCAGAGTGACCATCATTCTTCCGGATGGAACGATAGCCGGTGATTCTCAAAGTGATCCACAAGAAATGGCAAATCACCTGCTGCGACCGGAAGTTCAAACCGCCCTTTCAGCGGGAGAAGGCTCAGCGACAAGAATTTCGAGTACAGTGGGAATATCCTATCTGTACACTGCGGTACTCTCAAAAGACGGTGACAGGTTGGTTGCAATTACCCGATTGTCAACCCCGTTGACTGAAGTTGACAGCAGTATCTGGTCTTTGAATAGAGTCATTCTGATCGTCACTGCGGTGGCTACCATATTGGCCATTTTATTAACCTTCCTGATTGCAAACTGGACAACTCTTCCGGTACGAAAGCTGTCACATGCATTGGACAAACTGGGTAATATTCCCAAATCGAATTTTCCCGGAACAACCGAGCAAGATGAGATAACCCGTTTGAATACAGCATTCTTAAGTATGAGTGCACAACTGCAATCACAAATTGATGAGTTAACCGGTGAACGCACCAAATTAGCTGCGGTGCTTAACAATATGGCAGATGGTATTCTGATTGCTAACGAAGATGGAACTGTTGAACTGATCAATCCGGCTGCAGAGCGGATGTTCAAAACCACTGCGGCAGAAGCTCTTGGAAGAACACTGGTGGAAGTGATTCGCCATCACCAGTTGGTTGATCTTTGGCAGCGCTGCAAGGAGACCGGAGAAGTCCAAACGGCCAGTTATGAGATCAGCCTTGAAAAGATTTTCGTTCAGGCCGGGGCTTCGCCCATGGATTCCGGTTTGCCAGGGAGTGTATTGCTTGTCCTACAGGATCTTACCCGTATACGCCGCCTGGAGTCACTGAGACGTGAATTTGTGAGCAATGTATCACATGAATTACGGACGCCACTGGCATCCATGAAAGCATTGACGGAGACTCTACGGGAAGGAGCCATCGATGATCCTCCAGCCGCGCAAAGATTTCTGGAGCGTATGGATATTGAAATTGACTCGCTGACACAAATGGTGGAAGAGTTACTGGAACTATCCCGAATTGAATCCGGGAGAGTCCCACTCGAAAGACGGGCGGTCCTGCCGGGCGACCTTGTAGATAAAGCCGTAGACAGGATGATATTGCAGGCACAAAGGGCAGGATTAACAATCAAGAAAAACATAGCACCGGATCTTCCCAGAGTATCTGTTGATTACAGCCGGATGGTGCAGGTTGTTGTCAACCTGCTTCATAATGCCATTAAATTTACACTACCCGGCGGAATGATCACGTGTGGAACCCGCAAATATGAACAGGGGGTTGTGATTTTTGTAAGCGATACAGGAGTGGGAATTGATCCAGACTCATTGCCGCGTATTTTTGAACGATTCTATAAGGTAGATAAAGCAAGATCGGGAAGCGGCACAGGGTTGGGATTATCGATTGCCCGTCACCTGGTGGAAGCGCATGGAGGCCGAATCTGGGCTGAAAGTGAGCTGAATAAGGGTACAACTGTGTGTTTCTTTTTACCAACCATTTAGAGCGTTGAGCATAAGAATGAAAATTGGATGGCGATCCCATCCAATTTTTTTAAGATAATCTAACCACTTATTATCCATTTGTTAACATAGCCTTGCTTCCTCCTTAAACTTGCCTTGATAAGATCAGGACAATGAAAAAAATCCGAAGGAGTGAAGAAATGCGTTCAAAATTAAATGTTGTTGTATCCGTTTTAGTGGCAGCCAGTATGTTTCTTGCTGGTTTTGCGGCTATCTCGCCCGTGACCACCGTGCAGGCTGATTCCGGTACGGTCTCCCTCAACGGCGCAGGTGCCACATTCCCGCTGCCTGTTTATACTGAATGGATTTATGCGTATCAGTATGTTGATCCCACAGTAACCATTAACTACCAGGGCATTGGTTCCGGTGGCGGCAAGAAGGGCATCATTGACAACACCATCGATTTTGCCGGTTCAGACTCTGTTTTGAAAGACGAAGAATATGCTTCCGGAAAAGATCTTCAGATGCTCCCCATGCTGGCCGGCGCTGTTGTTCCCATCTACAACATCGAAGGTGTTACCTCTGAAGATAAAGCACTGGTTCTAGATAGAGCTACCCTGGTTGGAATTTATGACGGCTCCATCAGCAAATGGAATGACGCCAAGATCAAAGCCACCAATCCTGAACTGTCTTCGAAATTGCCTGATGCTCAGATCAGCGCTGTCCATCGTTCTGATGGTTCCGGCACGACTGAAATCTTCACCAACGCCCTGTCCGCTTTCAGCGCTGATTGGAAGAAAAATGTTGGTGCCGGCTCATCTATCGAATGGCCTGTTGACAAAGCCGGTAACGGTGTCGGCGGTAAAGGCAACCAGGGCGTAGCTGCTGCTGTGCAGAATACCCCGAATTCCATTGGCTACGTTGAATTGTCCTACGCTGTCTCCAACAAAATTGCCTTCGCCCAGATGGTCAATAAATCCGGAAATACTGTCACTGCCAGCGCTGAAACACTGGCCTCTGGTATGGCTGATTTTGCCAACAGCTTCACTGATAAAATGACGGCCGTTATCGTTGATGGCGAAGGAAAGAATAGCTGGCCCATCTCCGGTTACACCTACATGATCCTCCACATGACCAGCATGACCGATGCCAACAAAGCTCAGAAACTGGTTGAATACATCAACTGGACCCTGACCGATGCTGGCGCAGCAAAACGTGCTGCTGAATTGGGTTACTCTGTTCTGCCGGATGCTGTCCGCACCAAAGTTCAATCCAAACTGGCTGAATTATCCTGCAATGGCAAAAAAGTAACAATAAAATAACTCTATGTGAACAACTTCAAAGCAGCAGGAACAAGAAATTGTTCCTGCTGCATTCTGCAATAAGAAATCCAATTATGGAAACCGGATCGATATTATGAAAAAACCAGGCAAAATGGTGGCGAGATTTTTCCGTTCGCGAGACAGTCTATGGAATATTCTCATTGTTGCTTCAGCCATTTCTGTTGTAATCCTGATCGTCTCGATATTCGGGTTGTTATATACAGATTCTGCTAAAGCAAGACAAGAATTTGGATGGGGATTCCTTACTCCTACCATGGATGCCAGTTGGAATCCGGTTTTGGAAAAATTTCAAAGCTGGCCATTTATATACGGTACATTAATTACATCCTTAATCGCTTTGCTGATAGCTGTTCCGGTCAGCCTGGGGATTGCTGTCTTTCTATCAGAGATCTGTCCATCCTGGTTGCGCCAACCATTAAATATGCTGGTTGAATTGCTGGCTTCCGTACCCAGTGTGGTTTATGGTCTATGGGGAATATTTATCTTCCTGCCGGTTGTAGTTGCTCCGTTTGGAAATTTCCTGGGAGAAACATTGGGACAAATTCCCATATTAGGGCACCTCTTTACAGGTCCAATTCCGGCCAGTGGTTCCAGCCGCCTGGCCGCGAGTTTGATCCTGGCGATCATGATTATTCCCACCATCGCTGCCGTATCCCGAGATGTATTCCGGAGTATCCCAAACATGCAACGTGAGGCATCCTATGGACTTGGCGCCACGCAGTGGGAGACAATTTGGGGTGTGTTATTCCCGTTCGGTCTTTCCGGCATTTTGGGTGCCGCGATACTCGGGCTGGGCCGGGCGCTGGGTGAGACCATGGCTGTAACAATGGTCATCGGAAACAGTATTGAAGGGACCGGTTCAATGTTGAAACCCGGTTATACCATGTCCAGCATTATCGCAAATGAATTTGCTGAAGCGGTAAGCCAGCTGCATACGGATGCATTGATTGAAATCGGCTTGATACTGTTCATGATTACATTCCTGTTAAATATTGTGGCAAGACTTCTTGTCTGGAACGTCGGAAAAGCAATTCACGTGGATGGAAGGTCATAATGACGAATTCCGAGCAAACGATGGCAAAAATCCAAATGGTATCCCCGGGTTTTATATCGCGTTCAACCCGGCGAAAAGTAGCAAATAATGTCATGATCGGTTTATGCGCCCTTTTGACAATTCTGGCACTTATACCGTTATTCTGGATTATCGGTTATGTATTCTATAAAGGGGGACCGTATATAAACCTCGATTTTTTCATCAATCTGCCAAAACCTCTGGGAATGGAAGGTGGAGGTGTATTACATGCCATTGAAGGCACATTGATCCTTACCCTGTTGGGCGCTCTTTTCTCTATCCCACCGGGAATTCTGGCTGCCGTATATGCCGCCTTTTACCCGAACACCAGGCTGGGAATCGCCATTCGATTCAGTACGGATATGCTTTCCGGTGTACCCTCCATCATAGTTGGTATGTTCATCTACGCGTTGGTTGTAAAACAGCAAGGCCATTATTCGGCTGTCGCAGGTGGTATCGCACTGGCAATATTGATGCTGCCTATAATTATTCGTACAACAGAAGAAATGATAAAACTGGTACCCAAAGAACTCCGGGAAGGAGCCATTGCCCTGGGGGCACCGGAATGGCGTACAGTCCTGGAAGTAGTCCTGCCGGCCGCTTCCAATGGCATTATTACCGGGATCATGCTGGGATTGGCCAGAGCCTCCGGAGAAACGGCTCCGTTATTGTTTACAGCTTTGGGAAATGATCATTATGAAATTGGACGCATTGTGCAAAATGGTGTCGCAGCGAAAAGCGATATCTTTACAATCATCGGGAATATTTTCGAACAGCCGGTAGATTCATTGCCGTTGACCTTATGGAAATATGCCCAACAACCGTATCCTGAAAGAGTCAACCAGGCCTGGGCTGCTGCCCTTGTTCTAATGATCATTGTTCTGGTAACAAATATTTTCGCCAGAGTCTGGGTTCATACTCACTCATTGAAGAAATAAAGGATGATATTTTCTATTCTTACTGAAAAAATCAACAAAGCTGATTACGTCATTCCTTGGACCTGGAGAGGAGCCTTTCTTAAAAATCTTGTTGGAGAAAAGTTTAACAATACTTGGAAACTCATTGAGTTTGGTATCATTATCTCAAACCAGTTGCCGGAACAAATTGCTTTATGAATTTGGAAAGGTGATGTAACAGGCGGAAGTATGACAGAAAATTTGCAGGAAAAACAAGACACTATCATAGAGACCGATGATCTTTCAATTCATTACGGTAATTTTCGGGCAGTAAAAGATGTGGATATGAAGATCGCATCGAAGAAGATCACCGCCATTATTGGGCCTTCCGGTTGCGGTAAAAGCACTGTTTTGAGGTCATTTAATCGCATGAATGATTTCATTCCGAGTTGCCGGATTGATGGCAAAATCCTTTTCCATGATCAAAACATTTATCATCCTGATGTTGATCCCGTTATGGTGCGGAAGCAAATTGGGATGGTTTTTCAGAAACCCAATCCTTTCCCGAAATCTATCTACGACAATGTGGCCTGGGGAATGCGGATAAATGGCATCAAGGGCGATATTGATGGAATGGTCGAGCATGCATTAAAACAGGCTGCCTTATGGGATGAAGTAAAGGATCAGTTAAAGAAATCCGGACTATCACTCTCAGGCGGTCAGCAGCAACGTTTATGCATAGCCCGCGCATTGGCCGTAAAGCCGGATATTATTTTAATGGATGAACCCTGTTCTGCGTTGGATCCGATCGCAACCTTGAAGATTGAAGATCTCATGCGGGAACTATCACACGAATATACAATTATCATTGTCACTCACAACATGCAACAGGCTGCCCGGGCGTCTGACTATACGGCCTTCTTTACCATGGACCCGGACCGGGCAGGGGTCATGGTAGAATTCGGTGAAACCAGTCAAATCTTCACAAATCCGAAGGATAAGCGGACGGAAGATTACATCACCGGGCGGTATGGATAAATAATGCAAAGGTGACAGGGAGCCAGGTGAATTTATGACGCGCGAATTATTAACCCATCAAATGAAACAACTGCTGGATGAAGTTCTTCTTCTCGGCAGTATGGTTGAACAGGCAACATTCAATGCTATCGCCACATTAAAGAACCGTGATGTTAAAGCCGCACGGGAAGTCTATGATGACGATTCGAATATTAATGAAAAACGATACGCGATCGAGAATGCCATCATTATTACCATAGCCACACAACAACCCATGGCAAAGGACCTTCGGATCCTGGCCGCAATACTGGAAATTATCACCGAATTGGAGCGCATGGGTGATTATGCCAAAGGAATTGCCAAGGTGACCATGCGGCTGGGGGATGTGGAAATACCCATTCCAATGCGTGAAATTGAACAAATGGGGGAACTCGGTGTGGGGATGCTGCATCGCGCACTGAGTGCTTTTGTTGAAGATGATGTGAAAACAGCCAGCAAGATTCCATCTGAAGATGATGCGGTTGACGCAATATACAATGAAATGTATCGAGGATTGGTCAAACAGATGATCTCGAAACCAGACCTGATCGAATCAGCCAATTTGCTTCTCTGGGTGGCACATAATCTCGAACGTCTGGCAGACCGGGTTACCAATATCTGCGAACGAACCGTATTCATTGCCACCGGCGAATTGATGGAAATGGACACGACAGACGAAGAAGATAACGAGTAATTCTCTTTGCTATATAATGGTATATGTCTTCTATCCAATACTAAGGCAGGAGAATGATGTTATCTACCGGCAACTACAAAGGAAAGCTGATTGTCGTTGAAGGAATAGACGGCAGTGGGAAATCCACCCAGATAGACCTTTTGCACAAATGGTTGTTGTCAAAAGGTCATTCAGTCTATTTCAGTGAATGGAACAGTTCTGAATTGGTGAAATCAACATCACGGATGGCAAAAAACAAGAAAATGTTTACGCCTACCACGTTCAGCCTGATGACGGCTACCGATTTCGCTGACAGGTGGGAGCGTTATATATTCCCACTTTTAAAGGCGGGAGGAATTGTCCTGGCTGACCGGTACGCATTTACTGCATTCGCCCGCGATGTTGCCCGGGGTGTTGATCCTGAATGGGTTCGAAGTTTATACTCTTTTGCTCCGATGCCGGATCTTACCCTGTATTTCCGTGTACCGCTGGATGTGGCGGTTGACCGGATTTTATCAAGCCGGGCGAAGATCAAGTACTATGAAGCCGGTATGGATCTGGGGCTTTCAGACAATAAAGTTACCAGTTTCCGGTTGTTCCAGCAACGGGTAATTGACGAATATGAAAAAATGGTCGATGAATTTGGGATGACCATCATTGATGGCACTGATTCGGTTCAAAAAGAACAGAAAGTGGTGCGTCAATTGGTTACCCGGGTTCTTAAAGGATGGCACGGTTTGCCAAATCCGAATCCAAGACCACGCCGCCGTTCGACGGTTTCAATTTAGTATAAGGGAGGATCCTATGCATTCGGCTGAATTTTATGGAGCGGGTTTCCCTTATAACCCCGTAAAGGAACTGGAAGGGAAACTGATCGTACTCGAAGGAACAGATGGTGTTGGCCGTTCAACACAGATTCAATTGCTTCGACGTTGGCTTGAAGATAGCGGGTATGCAGTAAGTGACACGGGATTGCACCGTTCACCATTGACCCAGGCCGGGCTTGAATCTGCCAAAACCGGGCATACGCTCAGCCCGATGACCATGAGCCTTTTCTACGCAACTGATTTTGCTGACCGACTGGAAAACCAGATCATCCCGGCATTAAAAGCTGGATTCATTGTTCTGTCAGACCGGTATTTCTTCTCAGTCATGGCGCGAGATATCGTCCGTGGGGCAGACCCGATACGCGAGCGCTCATTATATGGATTCGCATTGAAGCCTGATCTGGTTATTTACTTGAGGGCAAATGTTGAATCTCTTATTGCGCGGTTGGTTCACGGTCGTGGATTTGATTACTGGGAATCAGGAATGGATATCCGCTGCGCTGATAATATTTATGACAGTTTTGTCGCTTATCAAGGAAAATTGCTGGACGAATTTGACAAAATGTCCAGGGAGTATGGATTTGTTACTATTGATGCAACCAGACCGGTCCAGGCTGTTTCGAACGATCTTAAAGCACAAATAAAACAGTTATTGGAACGTCTGCCTGATTAATAATAATTCGTGAAATTTTTTTCCAGCCGGCGGCTGAGTGAGGAGAGTCTGGTGAAACAAAAACCGGAAGAGAGCATCCGCATTTATGCTGCCGGTCTGGTTTTAAATCAACTGGATGTTTTTTCTGCTGAATTATTGCAGGTGAGAAAACCCAGAGATATCGAAACCGTTCACCGGATGCGTGTTTCCAGCAGGCGGCTGCGCGCGGTATTGGATGTCTTCCAGGATTGTCTTCCAGCCAAGCGGCGGACAATCTGGATGACTGAGGTACGCAACATGACGAAAGCGCTGGGTGCTGCCCGCGATACGGATGTTCAGATTGATTCAATCAACAAAATCTATCGTGAATTGCCTGATCTTCAATTCAGGTCGGGCATCCGGCGTTTATTGTTGCGATTGAAACAACGAAGAACAAGGTTACAAACGAAGCTCATCAGCCGGTTGGATGAGTTTGAATCTTCCGGGGTTTCTGAAGAGATGAATGCAGCGTTTACCGGGCTGGCAGGCAGGAATCTGGAGGTATATTTATATACACCGGAGTTGTATAAAAGGTCTTTTGAAAGCATTCAGACTGCCTATCAGCAATTCATTTCCTATGAGGAAAAAATCCAGGATGTTTCAAATGTGGACGATCTGCATGCCATGCGCATAGCCGGGAAAAATCTGCGATATGTGATGGAATGTTTTGCTCAGATCTACTCAAACCAGTTAAAAAGTCAGCTATCGGTCATGAAAACAGCCCAGGAATTGCTTGGGAATATCCATGATTGTGACGTCTGGATCACAGAATTACCAGGCTTCATTGAAAATGAACAAAAGAAAACGATCAATTATTTTGGACGCGATCGACACAGTGAACGGTTTAAACCGGGAATCCAATACCTTTTGGATTTAAAAACCAGTGATCGCGAAAACTTATACAAAGAGTTCATTGCGAAATGGAAAGAGTGGAAAGATAAAAAAATCTGGGAAGCCTTGTTCCAGGTATTACAAATACCATTCATGAACGAAAAAGAAATAATGCCGCTTGCGTTGATTGAACAAATACGTAATGGAGGGACACAATGAAAATAGCACTGATCTCAGATATTCATGGCAACCTGCCTGCGCTGGAAGCTGTTTTAGCCCATGCCGGTGAGTTAAAGGTAAAGAAAATTTGGAATCTGGGTGATTTCACCGGATTTGGCGCAAATCCGGATCAGGTCGTACGACTGCTGAAGAAGTTGAAAGCCACCAGCATTATCGGGAATTACGATCAGAAAGTTTTGAAAGTTCCCCAGAAGAGTGAAGATTGGAAAGATAAGAAAGTACCCGAAAAGTGGTTTTCCTTCCATTGGTCATATGAACAATTATCAAAGAAAAGCATTGAATATCTAAGCGGCCTTCCGGAAACACGGAAGGAGATCGTGAAGGATTGGAAAATACTTCTCACACATGGCAGTCCGGAATCGATCGATGAAGTCCTGACAGATGAAACACCTCAGGAAAGGCTCCGTGATCTTGCAAAAAAGGCCCGTACCAATATTATTCTCTGTGGTCATTCACATCAATCCTTTATGCGATTTGCCGGCGGCTCCATCTTTGTGAACCCTGGTAGTGTTGGTCGTCCGTTCGATGGGGATCCTCGTGCGTCCTACGCGATTATGTCAATCAAAAAAAGGAAATTTGAAGTCGATTTCTACCGGATCGAATATGACGTTGACCTGGCTGCGCGAAACCAACTTTCTGCCGGCCTTCCCTCCATATATGCTGATATGACCCGGAGAGGTCTCAGTCTTGATGACCTGAAACAATCAGAAATGGGTATCACGCTGGATACTCCTGTTGAAGTGCCCGAAGCTGAATTGGACACGGTTGGGGAAACACCATCGGCACCTGAAAAACCCGTTAGAAAGACCCCGCGAAAAAAACCGGTTGTTGAGAAATCTGGTGCTGATGTCCCGCCCGATGAATCTGTGGAAGTGACAAGGGAGACGATTCAATCTGAAGAACCGGTTAACAAATTGAAGACCCGAAAAAGGACAAAAAACGGAGAGTAATGACAACTGTGTCGGGTGTTGAACCTCACGATGATCCGGTATTGAATGCCGTCCTGGATCTCGCGAAAACATGTGAATCGGAATATGAACATGTCACCCACGTGTCTTTTCTGGCTTTGCGTCTTTTTGATGATCTGAAGTTTATCCACGGGATGGATGATACTGACCGCTTTACTCTTCAATGTGCGTCCATCCTGCATGATATTGGTTGGGTTGAAGGATGGAGAAGTCATCATAAAGTTTCATTAAAAATCATCCTTGAAACATCCATGCTTCCGTTCACCCATCGGGAACGGTTGATCATAGGATCTATTGCCCGTTACCATAGAAAAGCTTTGCCCAATACTTCTCATGATCATTTCGCCGCCCTGAGTCCGGATGACCGGAAGAGGGTGCAAATGCTTTCCGGATTCCTGCGTCTTGCAGATGGATTGGACCGCACGCATGGAAGAAGAATAAAAGACGTCAAATGCTCTATAAAAAAAGGTGCCATAAGTATTGAATGCCTTTCCGATTTCATGGCAAAGGAAGAACGCGAAGGTGGCAATCAGAAAGCAGATTTGTTATCATTAATGCTGGATAAAGAGATTCAAGTAAAGATCATTTCTTCTGCGTAGATTTTCCCATGCCTGATTATCCCCTGATAACCCTGTTAACGGATTTTGGGATTTCTGATCCATATGTCGGGATCATGAAAGGTATTATCGCGGATATCGCTCCCAAGGCGCGGGTGATAGATCTGACCCACTTGATCACACCACAAAATATACGGGAAGGTGCACTTGCACTTGACCGGGCGTATCCATATTTCCCTGCCGGTACAATCCACCTGGCTGTTATCGATCCGGGAGTGGGAACAGAACGGCATGCCATAGCCATGCGAGCCGGGCATTATCTGTTTGTTGGACCTGATAATGGCCTTTTTACCTTTGTCATTAAACGCGCGAAAAACAGCCAGAAACCGGTGAAGGCAGTCCGCCTTGATAATCCGCGGTACCGTCTTGAACCGGTAAGCCCGGTATTCCATGGACGAGATCTATTCGCTCCGGCGGCGGCATACCTGGCTGCCGGTGCCGCGTTGGAAAATTTCGGCGATGAAATTGAAAACCCGGTTGTTTTAACCATGCCGTTTCCTGAAGCAATCAGCCGGGGTTATCGTGGAGAGATCTGGGCGGTGGATCATTTTGGCAGCCTTGAAACCAATATGGAAAGTCACCTGATGGCTGGAGTGGATCCGAAACAGATCCGGATTATTGTGGCTGGAAAAACTATTGATCATTGGGTGAGGACTTTTGCGGATGGGAAACCGGGTGAGCTGGTTGCGATGGTCAATAGTTCAGGCCGGTTATGTGTAAGTGTTGTTAATGGAAGTGCATCCAATGAATTGAATGCCGGTGTCGGAACTCCTGTGGAATTAATTCTTACATAAATAACTTATTAAAAACGGTACGCCCAACGGGATATTCCCTGACGAAATTTTAACAATTAAAATTAATCTTCTCTTAATCTTGATACCTCTTGGGTGTATACTCAATAAAACCTTTTTCATTCTCTAAATAATAGGACGAGGGAAAATGATCAAAGTAGAGCAGATTGATCTTTCAAACAAAACGCAAGTGGATGAATTCCTCATGTTGCCGTTCCGTCTTTACAAAGATTGTCCTCAATGGGTACCGCCTTTTATTAATGACATAAAGTTGATGCTGAATAAAAAGAAGCATCCCTTTTATGAATTGAATGATGCTGACTTCTTCGCTGTATACCGTGATGGGAAAATGGTAGGCCGGATTGCGGCAATGGAAAACAGGTCTTTCAATGATTACCACAAGTGCAAAAAAGCCCAGTTCTATCTATTTGAGATCGAAGACGATCAGGAAGCCGCCAATGCGCTATTTGAGCGGGTGTTTGAATGGGCTCGCACGCGGGGACTTGATACTCTGGTTGGACCGAAAGGTTTTTCGGCTTTTGATGGCTATGGAATTCTGGTGGAAGGTTTTGAAGAACGCCAGATGATGGTCATGATGAATTACAACTTTAAGTATTATGCCAAACTACTGGAGAACATTGGCTTTGAAAAAGAGGTGGATTTTGTTTCCTGCTACCTTTCACGGGAGAATTTCCATCTTCCTGAAAAAGCACTGGAAATCGCCAGAAGGGTGCGGGAAAGGGGATCATTTAAAGTCGTGCAATTCAAGAACAAACGCCAGATCATAAAAATGGCCAATGAGATCGGTCATGCTTACAATGACACGTTTGTTAACAACTGGGAATATTATCCCCTGACCCAGGGGGAGATTGACCTTTTGCTGGACAACCTGCTGGCGGTGATTGATCCGAAATTAGTCAAGATCATTACCTACAATCACAAGATCGTGGGTTTTCTTCTGGCATTTCCTGATATTTCCGCCGCCCTCCAGCGTCATGGAGGAAAGATCACCATCTGGGGAATCATTGATATGATGTTGGAAATGAAGAAGGCTAAAGTCGTTTCCTTGAATGGTGCGGGAGTATTACCCGAGTACCACGGACGGGGTGGGGCTGCACTCCTATACTCTGAAATGCAGAATACGATTGAGGATTTCAATTTTGAACATGCAGAATTGACGCAGGTGGCGGAAACCGCCGTTCAAATGCGAAAAGACCTGATTAATGTAGGCGGCAGGGCGTATAAGAACCACCGGGTATTCCGGAAGAAACTCTAGCATGAAACGGGCTGTCTTAACGGGCAGCTCGTTTTTTTATTGCATTCAAAATGGCCAGTCCAATAGCATGCAAAGCGGTCGCCTGGAAAATTGTGAATAATGGAATGAGTATGATGTAGTACCTCTGAAAAGGTGCTGCCGTAAATACCAATAACGAGAAAATGCTGATGATGGTAATTGCTGAAAATACAAAAAACTGGGTCTGCTCAACAAAGACCCTGTGGGAAGATTTTCGGAATAGAATAATCCAACCGGTAATCGTAAGTATGAACAGGATGGTTCCACCGGCAAATCCACGGAACAGGTTGTTGAGAGGGAAATGGAAATAGGCATCTTCTGATGCCTGTGTCTGTTCCTGGTAATTTAGAACATCTGCAGCAGCCGGCGGTTGGATGAATGTGTGGGCAATGAGAATAATGGATTGCTGAAGAAGGTTCCCGGAAGTCTTATAATCTGCCTGCATCCGCGCTGAAAGGTCTGCCCGTTGGGTGGTTCCTTCCCGGATCGCTTCCCATGGATGTTGCCAGAAGACGGGGTTTATGGCTATTGTGACAACCAACATGGCTGAAAGAAAAATGCCAACTCGGACGATCTTTTTTCTAAAATTTGTGTTGAACGGGAGCAGGAATGCTTCAAAAGCTCCAAGAAGAGCGGCTGGTAATGCTGTTTGTTTTGTATTGGCTGCAAGACCGGCAGCCAATCCTGTAACCCAGACAGCTCTTTTGAAATCGACCATAAGCCAGGACAGGGCACAGAACATGCAGATAAGAGCACTTTCTGCCATGGCTCGCCGGGTGTGCAATAAGATCAATGCATTGGTCGAAAAAAGGATCACTACAAGGATGGCTGTTGGAAAATTGCAGATCTTCCGAGTAAGAAGGAACAGGAACAGGCAGCTAAACGGGAAAAGCCAGGCTACAGATACACGCGCAGCCAGCAGAGTGGATGTCGCGGGAAGTGCCCCGGCTGCCAAATTATCATCCCAGCTGGTTGTCCAATCCCAATCGACCGGATTTGGATCCTTCCCTTGAAGGGATAATCCCCATCCTATCAAAAAACGGGTGACCGGTGCGTCAATGAGTCTGTACCGGGTGCGATTGTCCAACTTTAATTCCGGATCATAAGCAAGATCCATCGGATTGGCAACCGCATCCGGACTCATAAATATCTGGGTGCTTTCATCTGGATGAAATGGAACAGCTTCTATTCCAGAATAGTAATTCCAGAAAATCAATAATAACAACACTATGAGGGCGGCTTTTTTCAGGAGAGAGGTTTTCATTTTGCGCTACAATAATTTGATGAAGAACTCAGCCGAACTTCCGGGAGTGATGGCGACAGCCAGGAAAATCCCGGTTTGGGGATGGATCATCATGATTGCTCTGGCAGGAGTTCTCTGGAAATGTCTGTGGCTGGCTGAAGGATCTTTCCCTTTCAATGCAGATGAAGCAATCACCGGGATCATGGCTCGGCACATTCTTCAGGGAGAGCGGCCTGTTTTCTTCTACGGTCAGGCATATATGGGAAGCCTTGATGCATACCTGTCTGCCGGATTATTCACCGTATTTGGTACCTCCATCCTTCCCATTCGGATCGTACAGGTCATTCTTTATACCTGTACTATTATAACGACAGCTCTCATCGGGCGAAAGTTGACCGGTGATTGGTTGACAGGCTTGCTGGCTTCTCTTTTCATGGCAATTCCTGCCGTTAACGTAACTCTCTATACGACCGTCAGTCTCGGGGGATATGGCGAGGCATTATTGCTGGCAAATATGGCTTTTCTGGTTGCCTTTTCATTGGGAGATGTATCAAAACTTAACTTATCGCGTGATTTGGTTTTGTTCAGTTTATTGGGGTTGATAACCGGTGCCGGATTCTGGGTATTTGGCCTGTCTTTGACAGGAACCGTCCCGGCTTCGATTTATGGTCTTGTAATGATTTGGAAGCACTGGAAAGAGCGGAAAGTAAATCTAACCGTTGTTCTTTCTGGTTATGTGGTCTGTTTTCTTTTGGGTTCATTCCCGTGGTGGTTTGCCGGATTCAGTTCAGGAATCGGGGTTCAGTTGAAGGAATTAGCCGGTTCGGCGGTATCCATTGAGAAAGGAAACTGGCTGATCCGAACGGGAAACCACCTCTTCTATCTCCTTTTCCTTGGCTTGCCTGCGGTGTTTGGTTTTCGTCCGCCATGGGAGGTCCGCTGGTTGGTTTTGCCATTAATTCCCTTTGTATTGTTCATCTGGGTATTGATATTCTGGCGGTTTCCCCGCATGATGAAGCTGGATAGCAAAGTAAACCGGGAACGATGGTACACGTTGCTCGGTTCCATTGGATTGTTGGCAGCGGGCTTCCTTTTCACATCATTCGGATTGGATCCCTCCGGACGGTATTTTCTTCCTTTTGT
>CAYRHB010000034.1:0-29554 GCA_964424035.1 uncultured Leptolinea sp. | reverse complement strand
CCTGGCTGAGGTTGAAGTATTCATGGTCGGTTTCGAGGTAATCACCGCAATACAAAAGGTGGTCACCGTTGTAATGTTCTTTGGCCAAGAAATTGGTGTGCTCCACCAGAGCGAGGAATGGAAAACCGGCTGACTTGGGAAGGTTGAACCAGTAGTATCCCTTTGTTGAAAGCGGATGTTTGATGGACAGAACCATCACTACCGCTCCCAGGCTTTTCAGATTCAGGAGTCCCTGAAGGTAATCCTCGGGCAGGGCGGGGGCCATTCTGGCCATTAATGCCGGTGACACAGTCACCAGACAGCGGTCGAAATCCCGCTTCCGGTCCGGGCTGGATACTGAAAGCCCGCCGTTTTCTTCAGGTTGTATCCCGCTTATCGGTGTATTGAAATGGATGATGACACCGCGTTTTTGCAGTTCGGCTGCGAAGGAATTCGCAAAAGCCTGGAATCCCCCCTCAAAAGTTGCCAATTTTGTGGTCCGGCTGTGAAGGCGCGCCCACATCCAGGCCATATTGACCTGCCGGGCAAACCGTTCACCAAACTTCCCATCCAGCATGGGCAGCCACATCTGGTTGTAGGCTGTCTCACCAGCCCATTTACGCATCCAGTTGTCCACTGTCGTGTTTTCCATCGGCTTCCAGTTGCGTGTCAGGCGGATATACAGGGTGGCCAGGCCAAACCGGATCTTATTAATTCCCCAGCCAAGGCCTGGATATAAAATGGCTGCCGGGATCGAATCAAATGGGTAGAATTGCCCCTTGTGGTACATGACCGTCTTGGGTTGTTTGATGACAACCCGGTCGCGCCATCCCAGTTCATCGATCAGCCCGAACATGTATTTATCCGAAAGGAACCAGTGGTGATAAAACTTTTCGAGCGACCATGCCCATTCCGGTTCCTTGAATCCACCGGCCAGACCACCGGGTTCAGAGGCGGATTCAAAGATTTCAACATCATGCCCGGCGTTTTTTAGATCAAATGCGGCTGACATCCCCGCCATTCCACAGCCAATGATCGCAATTCTCATTCGGTTATCTCCGGTTTTATGTCCCATTTCATGCCTTCACGGGCAAAATAATACGCACCCAGGGCAGTAATGGGAAGCCACAGGGCCACATGCAAAAGAAGGGTGTAACCGGCTGCAATTTCACCGGATACGCCATACGCGCTTAACAATGCGATCCCGGGCGCGTCAAACGTGCCTACATAGCCGGGCGCTGATGGCAGGGTGGTGGCAAGGTTGACGATACCGTTCATGAGCATCAGGGCGAAAAAGCTGACCTCGAAGGGGAATGCGTGCATCACAAACCAGTACTTGCCGGTTTCCAACAGCCAGATCAGAACCGAGGTAAAGAAAACCATCAGGGCTTCGCGTGGACTCCGTAATGCTTCCAGGCCGGAGAGGAAACGGCGCGATAGGTCCAGCACCTTGGCACGGAAGCGTTCAGGGAAAAAACGGATGAAAACTGTTTCAATCAATCGTTCACTCGCGGCCGGGTAGGCGGCTGCCAGCAGGAACACAACCAACGCGCCAATAAATGCGACAGCTCCCCAGATGGATAAACTCTGGATACTGCCGACAAAACCTGAGTCTGAATTCAGACGGGTCAGTTCCGGTAGGTTGAGAAAAACGAAACCCAGCATGACAACGCCATCGAATACGCGCTCTATGAAAACTGTCGCCAGCGAGGCGGAAATGGGAACGCCTTCATGTTTTTTTAACACCACAGCCCGCAGAACTTCGCCCGCTCTAGCCGGGTAGATGTTGTTTCCCATATACCCGATTGTCACAATGGGGAACATCTTCCCCGTGGATATCGATTTCAGCGGTCGAAGCAGATAATGCCAGCGCCAGGCCCGCACCCATACCCCCAGGAAATACACCAGCACCCCGGGGATCAACCATAGATATTGGGCTGTTTTAAGCGATTCCCACACCCTTTCAAGATGCAATCCCCGCAGGGCAAAATACAGGAATACAATACTGATCAGCAGTCCCACCCAGAATTGCCAGCGTTTCAAATGATCAACCTTTCACCATTGAGGTGGATGTGAATGGATCTTCGCAGTATCACAACGGTTAGACCGGTGCGATGAGTGTTATGACCCATGAAAGTATTATGATAATGGCCAGAATACTGAAAACGATCTGTTGGGTCTTTCGTCTTCGTTGTTCAGCTGACATGACAGAACGTGCCGGATTTTTTCCTGACATGTTAAACCTCCAATAAAAAATAAATTGTACCATTCACTTCCAAAAAGAAAACGGGAGCCATGAGCTCCCGTAAAAAGTTTCGTTAATGAAATATCTATGAACCTGTTGCGGTTGTGGTTTCTGCCGGTTTGGATGCGGTCTCGGCGGGTTTGCTCTCAGAAGGAGTGGATTTCTCTTCCGGGTGATTTCCGCTCAACCGGCTCTGGCCTGAAGGGGATCTATGGTCTGTGGCATAGAATCCGGAACCTTTGAACACAATTCCGACCGGAGTGTACACTTTTCGCAATTCTTTCTTCCCGCATTCAGGGCAGCGGGTCAAAGGGGCATCGCTGAATTTCTGGGTTCTTTCAAATTGAACCCCGCAACTTTCACACCGATAGGTATATACGGGCATAGCTGACAACCTCCAATCGAACTGAGGACCTTTCTTATTCAACTAGTGAATATAGCACGCAATTGTATAAAATTCAATAGAAAAACTGTTGTTTCCCGGATTCTTATACATTTTTTATGCGCGAACGTTCATTTTATTTTTATCGGAATACCGGCTGTAAGCAAATAGACATCATCAGCCATCGCGGCAAGTTGCTGGTTGGCACGTCCTTGAATATCGCGAAAGACGCGTCCCATCAGAGTATCAGGCACGATACCCATGCCAACTTCATTGCTGACCAGGATCCAGTGAACTGAATGAGCGTTGATGGCTTTCACAAGGTCATTAACTGTGGCTTCTGCTGCTTCCACCATCTCAACTTCATCAGCTTCATCAGGGAGCATCAGGAAGGATTCATTCAACAACATGGTCACACAATCCATCAGATAACTGTCAAATGACGATGCAATATCTTTCAAACCCGCACAGACCTTTTCGGGTAATTCCAGTGTTTCCCAGGAGGAAGGGCGGTTGGCTTTGTGCAGGGCAACCCGCCGTTCCATTTCATCATCCATCACTCGGGCTGTCGCAATATACAATACACGCCCGCCGTTTTGCTTTGCCAGCTCCTGGGCAAAAGCGCTCTTTCCACTGCGCGCCCCACCAAGAATTAATGTCAATTTTGATGCCATGGTCTATCTCCAAACCCGATGGATACTCTGAGTAATTGCTTCCATTGAGGTCAAAAGATCATCTTCCGAGAAAACCTCGATGGTTAATATACCGCTAAACGGGTATTCAATTAGTTGACGGAATACAACGTCCAATTGTTCCGGCTGCATATGCCGGAGGGATTTATGGTCCCGCCCGTTGATCCCGTGGATATGCATGGTTTTTGTTTGTTCAATACGTCCGTGAAAGAACACAGTTGGATCTTGACCATCCAACCACAGATGACCGATATCAATGCAGCGGGAACATCCACTGCGATAAATCACCTCATCATTAAAAGCAACCGGATACTTTTCTAGATTCTCGACAGCCAGCAGTTTGGCATCTCCAGCCAACCTCGAAACATATTCGACAGAACGTACAGCCTGTTCCTGCCAGTGCTGCAGGGTCGTGATATCATCGCTATCTTTTTCATCCCTGCCGTCCAGATGGACGATATAGGCGCGGGGTGAAAGACCCCTTGTGGCTTCAATCACCCGCCGGGCTTTTCGCAAAGACGCATGGATTTCTCCGTCTTGCCCGGCAAGTCGTAGATCAAGCGGCAGATGCACCGTGTACGTTAGATCTGCCTGCGCGGCAATCGTATTCAATTCGGCTACCTGCGCTGGATCGGGCAAATTGTTTTGTTCATCCTCCAGCTCAAACAGGACCAGTTGGACATCCTGAACTTTACCGGCGAGATACCGGACATTGGGCAAAATGTCATCCGGAATGATGTATGAAGTGGTACCAATGCGGAATGGGAGGTCAGAGGGCAGCATAGGTCATTAAAATAACCAGCTCTGAAACTTCGATGATCAAACCGAAAACATCACCGGTCATCCCGCCAATGCGTGATCGGGCGAAGGCAACAATGCTCGCAATCGCCAGTGATGCCAGCACAACAGCCAGCAACGAATTCCAACCACCCCAAAAGATAAGGGCAATTGGGATGACGGCAGCAGCTGCGATGGAAGTATTTGACAGCCCCAGAGAAAAATCGGCAGCCATGCCTTCGGGTTGCGCGAGTGGTTGCAATGCAGCCAGCAATACCAGCCACCGGCTGAATGTCGGGGCGAGGAGCAGTACATGGAATATCCTTGTGGAGGGGATATAGGAAAGCACGGATACCTTCAAAAGAAGGAACAGGACAAGCCCGATCATCCCGAAAGCGCCAATATGCGGGTCGGCCATTATTTTCAATCG
This sequence comes from uncultured Leptolinea sp., assembly GCA_964424035.1. Lineage (GTDB taxonomy): Bacteria > Chloroflexota > Anaerolineae > Anaerolineales > Anaerolineaceae > Leptolinea. The sequence goes on along the minus strand of CAYRHB010000034.1, from coordinate 25,049 downwards.
GCGGTCCTTGCTGGCTGCTGAGAGCAGACCATCGCAGCAATCCGCCAGACCGTCCAGGTGAAGACCGCCGGTCAGAATGACCCATAACGCCAGCGTAAGCACCGTGGCGGGTATCACCGGCAGGACCAAATCAAAGAATCCCCATCCCACAAATGTGATGAACCCCACAACAACCCCCACCCATGGAAACCAGACAGCCGCCCGGCCGGTATCACCCGGTTCGGATTTTTGCTGTGGACCAACGGGTAGTATGGTCAAAAATGAGAAGGCAAGTTGTAAGTATTTCATCCTTTTTCTGAAACACCGGCATCTTCAAATGTGGACATCTCATTAAGTATACGCACAGCCGCCTCAATAATATGAAAAGCCAGTACCGCCCCCGTCCCTTCACCCAGACGCAGGTTGAAATCCATCAACGGTTCCAGGCCGATCTTTTCAAGCATCACCCTGTGACCGCTTTCGACAGAACGGTGGGCGGAGATCAGATATGGTTTGACCGCGGGTTCCAGTTCAAATGCCAGCAGGGCTGCTGCGGTGGATATAAACCCGTCAATCACCACCGGAACCCGCATGGAGGCAGAGCCGATGATCAAGCCGGCCAATCCGCCGATCTCGAATCCACCGACTTTTGCCAGTACATCCAACGGATCGTTCCTGTCCGGTTGGTTCACATTGATCGCCTGCTGAATGATGGATGTTTTCGCGGCGAGTCCCGCATCATCCACACCCGTTCCGCGACCGGTAACCTTTTCAACCGGTTGACCCGAGAACACGGCAGCCATGGCGGATGAAGGCGTCGTATTTCCAATGCCCATATCACCGGTGGCTATCAAATCGAGCCCACAGTCGATTTCCTGGCGGGCAATCTCTATTCCTTTTGTAATCGATTGTTCTGCCTGTTGGCGGGTCATCGCCGGCTCACGGGCGATATTTCCGGTCCCATAACCCAGTTTGGCGTTGATAACACCTGATCCGGAAGGAAAGTCGACAGCCACCCCCATATCCACCACACTGACCCGCGCGTTGGCCTGCCGGGCCAGGACATTGATGGCGGCTCCCCCGTTAAGGAAATTTTGGACCATTTGCGGCGTCACATCCGCCGGATATGCGCTGACTCCTTCCCTCGTTACACCGTGATCGCCGGCCATAACCACAACGGCTCTACGGGAGACATCGGGTTTTGCTGTGCCCTGGATGGCGGCAATCTGGATGGAGAGTTCTTCCAGACGCCCGAGACTCCCGGCGGGTTTGGTTAATTTGTTTTGCCGTTCACGGGCACTTTGGGCTGATTCAAGATCAGGAGCCGGTATTGGAGGGAGGTGAAGCATGAGGGATATTTCCTTTCACAAAAGAACCGTCCGGTCCGCCAGTCGGTTGGTATATGCAGACATGATAAAAAAACCTTCCATCCCGGTCCGGGACGGCGACCAACCGTTCCACTGGGGGTATCATGATTTAGGTGGAAAAAAACGGTCAGAATTGTGGCACAGTAATGGATAATCTAAAATCCCCGGTTCACCAGCCTCCTTTTTTCCCTGTAGAAAGACCCTGGAACGCGATAAGTGTATTTCAGGCAGAGCGGTTTGTCAAACCGGCGCTTAAATCTTAATGAAGAATTTACGCTAATAATGCTCAGTTCTTGCAAACTTCGCCGAAAATATCAACAGAAGATGTACCCTTCTGGCGGGGAGGCCTGGATGTATGTAGGATCGGATCAGATTCAATCGATTATTATGGCACGCAGACTGGTTCTATTAACGCGCCAGGTGGAGAAACAGCGCCAGGATCCGGACGCGGAAGTTAAATCATTTAAAGAGATCATGGAAAAAGATGAGATCCAATTAAGTGGCGGATTGGAAACCCGGAAAGCCGAACCCGGGGCAGATGCCCGGTCAACACCTGTCGGGGAATATAAACCGCAATCGCCTGCTGAAGGAACAACATTCGAAACGCTGGCATAGAAAAACAGAAAAAATGTTTTGTTCTAAAGCCCGGACAACACGATGTTCGGGTTCTTTTTATTCCTATCCAAACCGGCCGGTGATGTAATCCTGGGTACGGTTATCTTTTGGAACCGTGAACATCGTTTCAGCCGGTGCGTACTCCACCAGTTCCCCCTGCAGGAAGAAAGCCGCCATATCACTGATGCGGGCTGATTGCTGCGTGTTATGCGGCGCGATGATGATTGTGTAAGTTTCTTTCAATTCGCGCAAAAGCTCCTCTATTTTGGCGGTTGCCAGAGGGTCAAGAGCAGATGTGGGTTCATCCAATAAAATGATCTCGGGTTTAAGCGCCAGTACACGGGCCATAGACATGCGCTGCTGTTGACCGCCTGAAAGCGCCGCTCCGGGATCTTTCAACCGGTCTTTTACTTCATCCCATAATACCGATTGACGAAGGGCCATCTCAACGGCTTCATCGAGTTTTTTCCTGTTCTTCATGCCAGCCATCACCAGTCCGTAGGCGACATTATCAAAAATGCTCAACGGCAGGGCGGTGGGGCGTGAGAAAACCATACCTACCCGCCGGCGCAGGGCGTTTACATCCAGGTCATCCGAAAGGATATCCTCCCCATCGATCATCACTTTACCGCTTAGATCGGTCACATCAGCCAGGTCATTCAACCGGTTCAATACCCGTAAAAATGATGATTTGCCGCCGCCAGCCGGACCAAACAGAACTGTAATGGCATTCGCCTTGATATTTATCGAAATATCTTTTAGGCTTTCTGTTCCGTCAGAATATTTAAGGGTCAGATGCTCAACGACAATCTTATCCATCAGTTCACCATTGGCGGCGGGCACGGGCGCGCGAACGAACGATCGTTGCCGCGATATTCATGCCCAGAACAAATAATAGCAGCACCAGTACAGTGCCGTACTGAACCTGGATCGGCATTCCCGGCACCTGGGTAGAGATCACAAAAAGGTGATATGGAAGCGCCATCGTGGCATCCAATGGTGATTGGGGAAGCTGGGGGAGGAAGAACGCGGCACCGGTGAAAAGGATTGGTGCGGTTTCTCCTGCCGCTCTTTCCAACCCAAGAATGACACCGGTAATAATCCCGGGAAGCGCCTGCGGAAGGACGATACGTCTGATGGTTTGCCAGCGGGTGGCGCCCAGCGATATGCTGATCACCCGGAAGGATGTGGGAACCGCCCTGAGCGCCTCTTCGGTTGTACTGATGATAACTGGAAGGGTCATAATGGAAAGCGTCAGGGATGCTGCCAGTATGCTGGTTCCGAAATTCATGAACACCACGAACAACCCCAGGCCAAACAGACCATACACAACCGAAGGAATGCCGGCTAGGTTGATGATCGCGATCCGGATCAAACGGGTCCAACGGTTGTTCGGGGCATATTCAGCAATATAAATGGCTGCGGCAATACCCAGCGGCACGGAAAAGATGGCCGTACCAACAGTGAGATAAAAAGTGCCGATGATCGCCGGCCACAAACCACCGGATTTCATCCCGTTGGTGGGCATACTGGTCAGGAATTCCCAGCTAAGTGTTGGCGTGCCCTGGAAAAAGATATAGGCAACAATAACTATGATCGGAAGAACAGTCAACAAGCTGATAAGGGACAACAGACCGAAACCGATCTTTTGTACCTGTTGAGGATAGAGCAGCCGTTTCTCCATTTTTCCCTTTTATGAAAGCAGCCGTTCGCTGCGGGTCGTCTTGCGTGATGTAAGTGAGAAGGCGATCACATTCACTGCCAGTGAGATCAAAAAGAGGATGATCCCAATGAGGAAAAGCACACTGTAGTGCACACTACCGGCTGCCACTTCACCCATCTCAGAGGCAATGGTCGCAGTCATGGTACGGATAGGCTCAAAGATAGCCTGCAATCCCGCAGGCATGACCGCGGCATTCCCTGTGACCATCATCACAGCCATGGTCTCACCCATGGCCCGTCCAAGCCCGAGCAAAATGGCGGTGATCATGCCTGATTTGGCGGCGGGCAGGGTTATTCCCCAGATGGTCTGCCAGCGGGTGGCGCCCATTGCCATGGATGCTTCCCGGTAGGATTTCGGGACGGTATTCAAGGCATCCTCCCCGACCGAGACAATGGTGGGAATCGAAATCATTCCCAGAAGAATGGCTCCGGTAAGGGCTGTAAGACCTGTGGGAAGGTCAAGGAAACGTCGAATAAAGGGGACCAGCACCTGAATACCCAGAAATCCCAGCACGACAGAAGGGAGACCCGCCAGCAGTTCGACCAGGGGTTTGAGGATTTCCTTGGTCCAGGGTGGGGCGACTTCGGAAATATATACGGCAGTTCCCACCCCGAGAGGGATGGAAACCAGCCCTGCACCGATAGTAACAATGATCGATCCGAGGACTAGAGGCCAGATACCGAAGTAGCTCTCAATGGGATACCAGCGTACAGCCATCAGACTGTCCCACTCTGCGGTCCATAACGCCGGCACACCTTCACTGAGCAGGAAATACAAAATGAGAAGGACAAATAAGATACTGGAAAACCCGCACAACTGGATTATCCGGGTTACCAGTGTTTCACGCCAGGCAGGCATGGAATGCAGCTCATCCATCTGTAGTTGATCCTGTTACACTGATCGGCACAAATCCTGAATCGATCACGATCTGTTGGGCTTCTGATTCCAATATCCAATCCATATAGGTTTTTATCGCCCCGGCGGGTTCACCGCGTGTGTACATATACAGATCCCGTGAGATCGGATACATGTTATTGTTTACCGTATCAACAGATGGTAGAACAAAATCCGAGTCTTTATCTCTGGCTATGGCAAGTAATTTTACATCAGAGGTTATGTAACCCAGCCCGTCGTACCCAATGGCGTTGGGGTTGTCATGCACTTCTGCGATGATCCCCTCGGAAGAAGGCAGCAAGAGGGTTTTTTCTGAAAAGAGATCCGCGTTATCTTCTCCCAGGCGGATCACAGTTTCCAGGAAGTACACATGCGTGCCCGAATTGGATTCGCGTGACAACCGGACGATCGGTCTGTCTTCTCCCCCCACCTCTGACCAGTTTGCAATGGTTCCTTTATATATGTCAGAAATCTGTTTTAAAGTCAGGCGCTCTACCGGATTGGAAGGATGGACGATGACGCCTATGGCATCCCGGGCCACCACAAGTTCCACCGGTTCAAAACCCAGCGATTCAGCCTCTTCTTTTTCCTCCGTCTTGATCGCCCGTGAGGCATTTGCAATATCAACCGTGTCTGTCATCAGCGCTGTAATACCCGTGCCTGAGCCGCCGCCGGTGACAGAGATACGCACGTCGGGATTTTCTTTCTGGTAGGCTTCCGCCCAGAGAAGGGCCAGATTGACCATGGTATCCGAACCTTTATTCTGGATATAAGCAGATGATTTGCTGCCGGAAGATTCAATGGTCTGATCTGGAGCGCATCCACACAAAACCAGTACCGTCGCGATTATCAAAATTGCAGCGGGTTTCATGCCGCCTATTATATCTGATGCCAGGAGGTTATCAGGGCTGATTCGAGCATCTAATCCTGTATAATGAGAGAAATCCAACCCGGGGCAGTGCATGGATACAATTCTTATTCTCGATTTTGGTTCCCAGTACACACAGCTGATCGCCCGCCGGATCCGCGAATTGCAGGTATACAGCGAGATCCTCCCGTGGGACGCATCGGTCGATAAAATGTCTTCATTGGATCCGGTCGGCATCATCCTTTCCGGCGGACCGTCATCTGTTTATGATGAAGATGCGCCTGCCATTCCTGCCTATGTCATGCAGGCTGATGTTCCCGTCCTCGGGATTTGTTATGGGATGCAGGCTATCACCCGGCTGCTTGGCGGTCAGGTCATCCCTGCCGGAGAACGGGAATTTGGACCGTCACAGATCCATGTTCTGCGCGGAAACCCGTTGATCCCGGAAGATACCCTGGATGTTTGGATGTCTCACGGGGATCGGATCGAAAAAATACCCGAAGGGTTTTCCATCCTGGCTGAAAATCCGAATTGCCCCTTTGCTGCCATGGGGAATGTGGAAAAGCGTATCTATGGTGTGCAGTTCCATCCGGAAGTACGTCATACCCCCGGGGGATTGGAAATTTTACGCCGCTTTGTGATGGATATCTGCGGGGCAACTGCGGGATGGACCCCGGAATCAATGATCGATATGGCGGTGGAACGAATTCGTTCCACTGTGGGAAATTCGCGCCTGCTTTCGGCGGTATCCGGAGGTGTGGATTCCAGTGTGGCAACCGCTCTCGCCGCCCGCGCGGTTGGAGACCGGTTAAATGCTGTGTTTGTTGACCACGGACTACTTCGCAAGAATGAACGCACCTACGTAGAAAAGGCGTTTTCCCCGCTGATGGGGAACCGCTTTGTGTGTCTGGACGCGTCTGATTGGTTCCTGCAAGGGCTAGATGGTGTTTGTGATCCGGAAAAGAAGCGCAAGGTCATAGGTGAAACGTTTATCCGGGTCTTTGAAAATCATGCCCGCAGCTTGGGGAAGATCGACTTTCTCGTTCAGGGAACCATTTATCCTGATGTGGTTGAATCAAGCGCCCCCGAGCGGAACAAGGCAGCCCGTATCAAAACCCATCATAACGTCGGTGGGCTTCCCGAGGATATGGATTTTAAGCTGGTTGAACCGCTGCGCTATTTCTTTAAAGATGAAGTACGGTTGGTGGGAGAAGCGCTTGGCCTGCCCCGTGAGCTTGTCTGGCGGCAGCCCTTCCCGGGACCGGGATTGGCCGTTCGCTGCCTCGGAGAGATTTCGGCAACCCGCCTGGATTGTCTGCGTGAGGCGGATGCGATCTTCACGGAAGAACTAACCTCGTCTGGCTGGTTGAAATCCAGCGCCAAAGGGGAAGAAGACCGGGCCGCACAGGCTTTTGCCGTTTTATTGCCGGTTAAATCAGTGGGTGTAATGGGTGATCAACGCACATACCAGGAAGTGGTTGCCCTGCGTGCTGTTACTACAGATGATTTTATGACGGCTGATTGGGCGCGCCTGCCGGCAGATCTGCTGGCCCGTGTGGCCAACCGGATCGTCAACGAAGTATCGGGGGTCAATCGGGTGGTGTACGATATCACCAGTAAACCGCCCGGGACAATTGAGTGGGAATAGAAACCGGAGGAGCGGAATATGGATCTGGGAGAAGTACTTTCCAAAGCATGGAAGATCATTTGGAAGAATAAAATCCTGTGGATATTTGGATTGTTATCATCCTGTGGACGCGGTAGCGGGGGTGGAAATGGCGGCGGCCAGGGGAACCTGAATTTCTCAGGCAATGACAATTTTAATTTTGAAAATGGCAATGGTCCATTCTCGAATGGCGATATTCCACAGCTTGATGAGCTGGGCCGTAATATGGAGCGGTTATTTGATAACAGCGATCAGATGATATGGGTTTGGTTGATCGGCATTTTATGCCTGGTTGTATTTCTATCAATCGCCTTCCTTTTCATTCAATCCATTGGCCGTGCGGGCATGATCCGCGGGACATTGATGGCTGATGCCAGCGCGGAGACACTGTCTTTTGGACAGGTATGGTCAGCCGGTTCCCCGTATTTTGTTAAAGTATTCCTTCTCAATATGCTAACCGGGATCGCCCTTTTCTTTGTATCCATGGTCCTTCTCATCCCCTTGTTTTTATTCGGGGTTCTGACACTGGGGATCGGGTTCATCTGTCTCATCCCATTATTGTGTTTGATCCTGCCGGTTGGATGGGCGATAGCAGCCATAATTGAACAGGCCAATATCGCTCTGGTGGTTGAAGATTTGGGAATCCTGGACGCAATTAAACGCGGTTGGAATGTCTGCCGTGAAAACCTTGGTCCCGTTGCCGTAACGGCGCTGGTCATATTTATTGGAGGCGGGATTGTTTCAATCATCATTTCCCTGCCTATCCTTCTGGTATTTATTCCCCTGGTAATCGGGGCGGTTTCTCAGGATCAGACAGTAATGACCACGGGTTTTACAACATTTGGCATACTGCTGTGCTGCCTGTTGCCGGTGATCATTTTCTTGCAGGGAATATTGCAGAGCTACATTGATTCTGCCTGGACGTTGACTTTTCTGCGCTTGACCCGGTCAAAAGTAGAAGAACCTGTACTCTTGACGGAACAATAGATCGATAGGATACACGGTGAGTACTTGGTTGAGAAAGACAGGGGCGATTTTTCTGCTGCTGGTTGTTCTCAACCAGGCTGTCAACACACGGGTTGTACGGGCTCAGGCATTGCCCCGTGCCCGGATCAACCTGCTTGACGCGTCCCGTTTCCCGAGCATCCGGTTGGAAGCCGATATTAACAGGCCCGACGGGAGCTTTGTTGCCGATCTTACCCCTTCCGATCTAATGATCATCGAAAATGGTGTCCAACGGCCGGTTGATGAAGTTCGTGAAACCCCGAATGCCGTCGATTTTGTGGTGGCAGTCAACGGTGGTGCAATTCTGGGGAACCGGATTTCCAGCAAAACAAATTTCCAGTTGATCAAGGATGCCTTGCTGGATTGGGTTCCTGAAGCTGAATCAATCGGAAAAGGGGACTCGGTCTCATTGGTCACAAACGCGGGAGTCAAAGCCGTCAAACTGGATACCCCGGCGGAATGGACTGTGGTATTCAATTCGTTGAGTACGGAATTGATCAATGCCACACCCAGCCTGACCAGCATCACAAAGGCGGTTGAACAGGCTGCCGGCGCTCCAACCCGGCAGGGAATGAAACAGACCATTTTGTACATTACACCGTTGATGTCATCCAGCCTGTCAAAAGCCATCGATAATGTGGCGGAACAGGCTGCCGGCGCTGGTGTGATCATCAATATCTGGCTGGTTGCTCCGTCTTCTGCCAAACAGCCACTGGCAGAAGAAGCCATCCAATCATTGGCGGATCGAACCGGCGGACAGGTATACCGGTTTTCAGGCAAAGAGGCGCTTCCACCCATTGAAACATACTTGCAGCCATTACGCCGGCAATATGAACTCAATTACCGTTCCCGCTCCAGTCAGGGAGGCATTCAAACGGTCGTGCTGGAAGTACAGACCGATGAAATTCAAACCCGCTCTCCTGAAGAAACCTATGATGTGGCGATAAAAACACCCAATGTCATGTTCATCAATCCGGTGGATAGTGTGAAATTGGAATGGAAGGCAACAGAGGGTACCCAGTATGTATTGGAACCCCCTGACGTGCCATTCGAATTATTTATTGAATTTCCGGATAACCACCCCCGGAATCTGGTGATCAGCCGTCTGCTGGTCAACGGTGACGTTGTGGATGAAAAGAACGCTGAACCCTTCACCGACCTGCGATGGCCTGTAACCCGTTTGAAAACGAGTGGAACGTATGACATTCAAGTAACGATCAAAGATGAACTTGGATTAAGCAACAAGACAGTGGTCTTACCCCTCAATGTTACAGTTCCCAACCCGCCGGCGGCCAATGTGATCGAATCGGTATCATCTGAACGGCTGGCTCTGGCTGTTGGCGCTGTATTGCTGGTTCTGGTCGGTGGGGCAATTGCTTATTACCGTTCAAAGAAAGCACATGAGGCCGCCAGAAAGCGCCCCGCCTCTTCCCGTGTGGACAGTCATCCGCTGGAACGGCCGGGTACCGTGATCAATCTGTCAGATAGTACCACCCGACCTGCGATAACAGCTACCCCCAGGGACACCACGGGTTGGCTGCTGCCTCAGGCTGGCGGCGATGCCCTGTCCACACAGCCGAATATCCGGCTGGGGGAGAATATTCAAACCCTGGGAAGCAGCCCGATCCGCGCGCAGGTGGTCATTCCCTCTCCCAGCGTGGATGGACTGCACGTACGCATCACCCGGCGGCCGGATGGTACCTATTGGCTGGAAGATGCCGGATCAGTATCCGGGACCTGGGTTAATAACACGCCGGTATCCAATCTGGGTACGGCTCTAACCAATGGTGATGTCATCCGCCTGGGTAAGATCACCTACCGGTTTGAATTGCGGGGATAAATCGAGTTGTTATTCCTGGAGGTGTTGTCCGTTCCATCCACACCGGAGTTATGATAAAATTTGCTCCTCGGGAAGGATGGCCGAGTGGCTTAAGGCGCCTGTCTTGAAAACAGGTGTGGGGAAACCCACCGTGGGTTCGAATCCCTCTCCTTCCGCCTGAAAGCCAGACGGCTTTAACGTTAACAGCGTAATACTGGGGAGGTGCCAGAGTGGCCGATTGGGCTCGCCTGCTAAGTGAGTGCTGGGGTTCCTCAGCCGTGGGTTCGAATCCCACCCTCCCCGCCAAGAAAATATTGTGCAAAGAGATTAAAAAAGTTCTGACCATCTGGATATTCTGCTGAAATATGCAGATGGTTTTCGTATCCGAATCGAAAAAATAATCGAAGCCCACAGAATGGGAGGTTGTTTTTGTTTTGATCCCAGTTTTGTATTTATCTAACTTTCACATGCCTGTGAGTTATTAACAATATTTATTGATATTTACTTTTCGGTTAAGTTTCAGACATGAAATTTGGGATTACTCTTTACATCCGGAAGAAAGTATGAAAAAATTTGGTATTGGTACCTGATCGGTTAGTAGAATCGTGATCTAAAAATATCACTCCCAAAAGATCAAGGGGGAATATTAAGAATGAATAACAACCCATCCCGCTTTACCGGTTTGCTATATATATTCCTGCCTCTAATGGTGTTTATGATGGCACTATCTGGCTGTGCAGGTAACCCTCCTGATTTACAGGTAAATTCTGCACCAGAGAAGGAAACCACTCCAGTTGCCAACCTGGCCGTAACGGCATCTGTCACAAACGTACCGACAGAATTGCCAACACCCACGGTGACACCCACAAGTACAGCGATTCCCTTTCCTTTTCTCAGGGGAACAACTGTTCCAACACCGGATAAACCTCTGAGTAACGCAACAGACGCCAATCTGATAGATCTGGCTGATTGGGGCAAAGGTGCGATCAATGATGTCGCGATATCACCTGACCGGAACCTTCTGGCTGTGGCCAGTACAACCGGGCTCTATTTGTATGATCCAAACACCTTACAGGAAAAAGCTCATCCCGACTACGAGGGTCTACCGGCATATTCCCTGTTGTTTTCATCCGATGGAAAAAAATTGGCAGTAAAGTTTGGCAGAGAGGCGATTTCTGTTTATTTAGTTCCTGATCAAAAGTGGATTACTGTCTCCCCTCCTGACAAGAACTCTTCATTAACCAGCGATCCTAAAGAAAACTTTACCTTCTCAACCGATGGTCAGACTCTTTATATATCAAAGAAAAAGGCTCTGGCTTTTATTGATAGTTCTACAGGAGACATCATAAAACGAATCAGTCTTCCGAAAGGAGAGACTTACACACCGATTCTGGTAAGTGCTGATGGGAAAACGCTGTATCTTTTTGAATGGGATAGCATTCACCTGATCAACATGCTGAACAACACCGAAACTTCAACCATTCCATTGGACAAGATGCGTGATTATATCCAGTCTCCGGATGGCCGTTTTGTGGTTGTGGTTAATGTTCCCAATTATTCGGATCAAAACACGCAATTGCTGGTCATTGATTCTAATAGCAGTAAGGTGATTCATAAAATAGTTAAAAACCAATTTGGAAACACGGGTGGAGGGCTTTATTTTAAAACTAAGCTGACTATCAGCCCTGATAGTAAGACTTTGGCGGTTTCGTATTCACCGGGTCCGTTGTGTTTATGGAACCTTGAAGAAAATCGGTCATTGGGATGCCTGCCTGGAGTGAATACAGCCAGTGAATCTGAAATTGCATTCAGCCCGGATGGACAATCCATATTTTTCTGCAGAGAAGATTATGTTATTGTGCAGTGGAATATTGCTGATAACAATATGCTGGAACAAAGCTCGCCTAATAACACCCATCAGGTTAAATATATCCTGCCATCCGGCCAGAGTAGCGTTATCGTTGTCAGATCAGGCAGTGATTTTGATCCTTACAGCCAAACAATTTCACTTATTGCCAGTGAACAACGCCAGGAAGCCTTTATCGAAACGGACAATCCGGTTCGCGATATCCGTTTTTCGATGGATGGAAAGGCAATCTTCACTGTCGAAGACAATGCTGTCAAATTATGGAATCTTCAGGATGGAAAGTTGGAGGCTTCCATATCAGAAGACGCATTGCTGGTAAAACCATCCCTGGATGGATCAATCGTTGCCATAGCCAACCGTGATAATACTATTCATCTATATACCATGCCTGATGCAGAAAACCTTTTTACACTCAGCGGTCATACGAATTCGGTTAATGGTATGTTCTTCCTTCCGGGGAAAGATGCTCTGGTGACCACTTCCAAAGCTGAGACCATTGTCTGGGATACGTTTAAAGGTACCCGCCTGTTCACATTGCCAGAAACGACGGCTATCCTTCAGGTTATGCCAACCGGTAGTGGATTTGCCACGGTTGACAGGGATATGACCATAAATATATGGGATCTGCAGAAACAGGTTCTGGTCACAACATATGAGTCACAGGATGATAATGTAAAAGACATTCTGGCATCTGAATATGCCGGTGTTACACTGGCCGTTCTGGGGGAAGGAATCATTGATCTGACCAATATGCAATCTGGTGTCTCGCAAGAACCAATTTCTGTAGAAGGTCTTCAAACAACCCGGGTGGGAATGGATAATGGTGGGAGGCATGTTATTGTCTCTACAATGGATGGTCTGGTGGTGTTCGATATCACGACCGGGAAGCAGGTAAATTCATTATCCGGGGCAGTGGATCAGTTTGATGTCTCTTCCTATGATGGACGACTGGCAACAACCCTTGGAAATCGTATTCAGATCTGGTCACCGGTTGGAAATGCGCCGGTTATGACTCAGTCAGATTTTTCTGACAAAGATTATTATCGATTTCTGGCATATATATCTGATACACGCAACACACAACTCGACGACAAGATTAAGAATTCTGTTTCTTCTGCGCTCCTGACAGGATCGATGGGATTTCAACAAATTATTGATCCGAGAAATGGCAATCTGATTGGAGTATCAAAAATTCCACAGGAAATTTCACTCATCAGTTATTCACCGGATTCGAAGCTGATGGGATATGGAGGCAATGAAAACACACGCCCGACTTTCAAGATAAATTCATTCGAAAGCGAAACAGAAAAAGATCTGATTTTCAATCCCCCACACCAATCAAGAAATAATATGGTCGTGAGTGTAACCAGCCTTTCTATCAGCAACACGGGATTAATCGTCTCAGCCGTTGATGACTCAGACGATAGTTTTGTTGATATCTGGGATCTCCAAAGTTCATCTCCACTGGCTACCCTTCCGGGGAACATGGCTGCCATTTCGGCAGATGGCCGACAACTGGTGATTGTGGAACAGAAAGAAGAAGAAGAAACCCCGGTTATGTATGATCTGTCAGACCCGACCAATCCGCAGATTAAACAAGAAATCTCTTTATCTGAAATACCTGGGATATCTGATATTAACGCGGTTGTTTTTAGTCCGGATGGCAGTCAACTGGCGCTTGGTGACAGGTCCGGGAATATTCTTCTGATAGATACAAAAACGGCCAGCCTTCTAGCCCGTGTATCCTCATTAACTGATGTAATAAGCGGCATGGTGTATTCAACCGATGGCCGGGAATTATTCTCTTTGACCAGCGATGGAGTCATCCGTGCCTGGGGAACTGGAGAAGATAAACTTGAACGAACGGAAGCAAAACCAACAGAATCTACCAACTCGGATCAGGTTCAACAAAGAAGTAAAATGCCTGACGAGGAATTGCTGGAAGTCGTTTCACCGGAAAACATCGACAGGCTATCGGAAGTATCCGTCTGGGAAGCCAACCCGTGTCCCACGGAAGGAGAATATACAAATTGTTCCACACATCTGGTTTCGATAAATGGCAAAAGTCGAATTTTGCCCACAACATATGATGACACGGTGTTCTATCTCAACGGAAGTGGACAGGGCAGCAAGAAGTACATCATCGATCCACGGTCAGACAATCCGGTGCAGACGTATTCTCCACCAAACGATATGTTCTACAATGAGATCACCATATCGCCGGATGGGCACATGCTGGTTTCATTGGATTTGATATCGAAGACGATTTACTTACAGGACGATACTGGAGCTTTACTTTTTGAATTAGAAGGACATACGCTGCAATATCTGATGACAGCCGCTTTCTCTCCGGATGGGCGTTATCTCGTCACCGGCTTTACCGATAATCATATCCATTCTGAAGTTTTCGTTTGGGACACCCAAACCGGGAAATTAACCGGAAAACTACAGGATACCAGCCTGATCAGTACATTAACCTTTTTACCCGGTGAGGAGAGTGATGCATACACCCTTCTGAGTGGTTATTTATTCAATATTGATTACCCTGATTCGTTTAGAACATATTCCATTGACGCCAAAGGCCAAATATATAAGAAAAGACAGAAAAAAATCACTGAATATGGTCTGGAGAATTTGGCTGTTTCTCCGGATGGCCGTCTAATGGTTGTTGGGGAGTATTCCAGCTTTATTTACATCATGTCACCGGATGGAAAAACCAAATATCTTGAAATTGATGTCCGGGCAGATAAACAGGAAACAGGTTTCGCTTTTCTTCCATCCGGGAAGGGTTTGCTGATCTCCAGAGGAGATGGGACTGTCGCATTACTAGGCGTATTGAAATAGTGCTTTTTTCGCTGGCAACAATTGTGATATGAATACTCTTTCAACGTTCAATCACTCAATAAATTGAGCAGTAACAGCAGATGAGAAGAAACGTCTCAATGTTTCCTTTCGCCATAATATGTCGTGAAATGTGTCCAGATTACAGAGACGCTCGAATGGCTACAGCCCAGGCTCCGACTTTTTCTGGCTGGCGATAGTCTCCGCTGCGGAATCCCAGTCCGCAGTACGCCTGGAAAAAGCGGAAGCCCAATCCTTCCAAGAACAGATGATCCTTTGCCCGGAAAGCACCCAGAAAGGTGACCGGTGTTTGTTTCGTCATCCCATTCCACTATATCCGATGCTCTTCATCGGAAGGGTTAGGGCAATGGGAGTATCCTTATTTTTACGGGATGGTCCGAGGGTTCTGTTTCCTCCACCGCAGGTAGATATAAAGACCGCCCGCGAGAAGCAGTATCTCCAGAATACCGCTGATGATCAAACCGGGACCGCTGCCCCATAATCCCAACCCCACATCCAGTGAACCGGCAAAAAACAGGGGCAGGTCCGGTTGATGAACAATGAAATCCAGTATCCAATGGCTGAAGAAAACAAGTCCCACGGCTATTGCCGCTCTTCGTTCCTTCAGGAATACATATGACAGGAAAAATGCAGCGATTGACCAGATGATTGCCATAAACAGCCCATGAGACCAGTATAAAATCCCGGGAGTGACAATTTGTATCCCCTGTTCAAGGCTGGATCGGGATACGGCCTGTCTTTCCAGCCCGATCATGGAAAAAAGGAAAAATAGTAGATCTATACCTTCACTGGCAACCAGCAGAAGCCAGAGCGGCGCTTTGGGTGCCAATGGTTTGGCTGCCAGCGCCACGCCAAAATGTCCGGGGCCCATGTTTGTCTCCCTATTAAATGAAATAAATGATTGACATTACAACACCAACGACGACTACGATCCCGCGCAGCACACCCGGCTTGACCACACCGGCAACACGTCCACCCAGCACGCCGCCTATCAATGAACCGGCCATCATGACAAACGCGACAGGCCAGTTGATCTCACCGGCAAAGATGAAGAACACGGCAGCTGTAACCCCGGAAACCAGTCCAATGACCTGCTTTATGGCATTCAAACGGGTCATGGTTTCTTCCAGAACAAGGCCGGTCACAGCAAGGATGATCACACTGGCCCCCGCGCCAAAGTACCCGGCGTAAATGGACGCGATCCCCACCGGAAGGATGATCCAGGTTTCTGTCAGGTGGATGTGCCCGGCTTCTGACCGCCGCAACAACCAGTGGCGCACTGAATTTTGTATTGCCAGAAGTATGGCTGCCCCGAGCAGCAGGTAAGGGACCAGCTCTTTGAATAGCTGTTCGCCGGTCTGGATCAGCAGGATCCCGCCGAGTAACCCTCCAGCCGCGCAGGCGGGTAATGCCATGGCAAGCCGGCGCCCCTGTCCCTTGAGGTCTTTAAACTGGGCTATCGCAGCGCCGAAAAATCCCGGCATAACGGATATCTGGTTTGTCACGTTGGCACTGACTGCCGGCAAACCCAGCGCAAGGAGCAACGGGAAGGTCAGCAATGTACCACCTCCCGCCAGGGCGTTGATCACACCGGCGATCAGTGTGGTAATGAAGATCAGCAAATATTGCGGCCATAACATGCAGGATCACCTCTTATTTATATATAGCGAACCGGTTGTGGAATAAAAAAATCTTCACGCCGGATATCCGGATGTGAACCCAATCAAAAATTGGTAAACTGGAATATATCCATCGCAGCATCAACGGGAAATCTTCAAAAAAGTTTGACCTGCCTTGTTTTATATCCCTGTGCAATTATACAGAAAATGGGATCCGGTCAGAGATCAAAGCAAGAATATATTGGAGGAACGATGCTGGAAAAAAAGGACTGCTACCGACTTCCCTGGTCGATGAATGATAATCCAATTGCGTGGATCGAGATAACGGATATCTGCAATATCTACTGCGAAGGCTGTTACCGGCAGCATATGACCGGTCATAAATCATTGGATGAGTTAAAAGAGGAAGTGCTTTTCTTCAAACGCTGGAGGAATCCGGATAATTTTTCCATTGCGGGTGGGGAGCCTTTAATCCATCCGGATATTATTGAGCTGGTGGCTTTTATGAAAGAGCAGGGTATCAAACCCGTAATTCTGACCAACGCGGTGGCTTTGACCCCGGAGCTTCTGCATGAATTAAAAAAAGCCGGCCTGGCAGGTTTTACCATGCATATTGACAGCCACCAGAACCGGCCGCATTGGAACAACAAAACAGAAAAGGAACATAATGAATTGCGCCAGATGTATGCCGATATGGTGCACGCCGAAGGCGGACTTTATCTGGTTTTCAATTCAACGGTATATCCATCTACCTTCGAAGAAATCCCGGATATTATCCGGTGGGGGGTGGAGAATTTTGAGAAGGTACAGGGGTTGGTATTCATTACATACCGGACGATGACCCTGGACGATAGCATTGGAACCGATGGGGAAGATCAAAAGGTTGATTTGAGTAAATTGAGCTATACACGGGATTCCTTCAACGAAAAGTTCGTTACCGGACCTGAGGTGTATCAGAAGATCAAAGATACCCTGCCCGAGTATGAGGCCTCCGGATATCTGGGTGGAAGTATCCGGCATGACAGCTACAAATGGACGATCGGTGCTTTGATCGGTGGAAAGAACACCGTCTACGGTTCGGTCGGGAAAAAGACCATGGAGCTGGCGCAGGCTGGGCATCACTGGTTTACCGGAAAGTACCTGGCCTATCTATCCAGCGCAAAGATCGGATCCAAAATTTTCCTGTTGAGCCCCTGGGATCAGCAGGTTCGCAAAGCCTGGAAAAACCGCAACATTGAAATCCTCAGGCATCCACAGCACCTGTTTGAAAGTGTGAACATGCAAAGCATTGGCATTATCCAGGCGCCGGATCTGTTGCCGGATGGACGGGCGGACATGTGTGATAGTTGCCCGGATATCACCATCTATGACGGGAAATTTGTGAACTCCTGTCGTATGGACGAATACCGCCAGTTTGGTGGTTTTGTTTCAGTTCTGGAAAAAAAGAAGGAAGATTCCGCTTGATGAACAGGCGGATGAACATCCCCCTCTTTTTACGGAGCCTGTTTCGGATCATGCGTGCCGGTCCCAGGGTTCCGGTGTCGCTGGATAACAACCAACTATTGCAGATCATCATGCACCGGCGCAGTGTAAGGCATTTTAAAGCCGATCCCATTTTGGATGATGTTTTCTGCGCCATACTCGAAGCCGGCCGGGTGGCGCCATCGACGGTCAATCTTCAGACGTGGTCATTCGCCGTGTTTGACAATGAACAGTGGCGGGAAAAATTCGACCATTCCATACCGTTCCACGGGACCCGCGCGGTGATCATCCTGGCTGACACATACCGGTTGCGTCAAATCCTTGACGTTTTTCCGTATAGCCCGGTGGTTGAGCATACCGCGGCGGTAATGAATGCTTCACTGGCAGCCATGAATATGAATATTGCCGCGGAAGCCCTGGGTGTTTCATCGGTGATGCTTTCTGAAACGGGTAGATCCGGCTTGCTGGACACAAAATTTCTTCGTGAAAAACTCGAATTGCCAGATGCAGTGATTCCACTGATGACCATTGTCTTCGGATATGCCAGGCGCGCCTACCTGCCCATGCCTCCCCGTTTACCGCTTGATCAAATTGTTTTTACCGATACATATAAAACCCCGGACAGGGAGGTGTTGCAGGATTGGTTGGACCAGATGGAAGCCGGTTATAAAGCCATGTGGCCGGGTTCCTCCTTCGCCAAGCAGGTGGATATATATGCAACCAAATTTCGTGAAGCAGAAACAGTCCTTTCGAAACTGGTTTATTATCAGGACCGAGATTGAAACTTGTCAGGTATTTTCCATATGGAAACAGTTGACAATTGCCTGGCATCATGTCTATTATGATTATGCAAATTTGATCAATTAACCGGCAAGTAGAATCACGAACTGGATCAAAAGAAACCATCGCATAATTCCAAATCGCAATAGATCCTGCCCAGGAATGGAATGGTTCGCCGGTAGACCGTTTAGGATTAAGGCAGGTAAGAATGGAAAATAAACCATCGCCGGTTTCATCCATATTTGATCTTGTATTATGCCTTTCGGAGGCTGTTGACCTGGTCAGCCCGCTGGTGGCTGATCACCACCGCCGGACAGCCCAGATTGCCTACGCCCTGGCTGTACAGGCTGACCTGCCTCAGTCCGACGTCCGTGATATTGTTATCGCTGCTGCATTGCACGATGTGGGCGGTCTTTCCAGGCAGGACAGGATCGGTGCACTAGATTTTGAATACGATGATCCATACGGACACGCTGTCCGCGGGTATCTCCTGATAAAAACCTTTGCTCCTCTGCGTCACCCGGCGGAAATTGTCCGCTTTCACCATGTGCCCTGGATGAATGGAAGTGGAGCATACATGGATGGCGTACCGGTGTCACCCTACAGCCATTTAATCCATCTGGCAGACAGAATTGCCATTCTGATCGATCCACAGGAAGAGATCCTTCATCAAGTGGACGGAATACTGGTCAGGGTAAAGGAACAGACTGGCATCCGGTTCCATCCCCAATGGGTGGAAGCGTTTGAAAAACTGGCATCCCGCGAAGCCTTCTGGCTTGATTCCATTTATTACCTGTCACTAAATATTCTTCGGCGCCGTCTGGAGTGGCCGGTTATCAGTATTACAGACTCGGATTTCGAAGGACTTTCTAACCTGTTCCGCCGCATCATTGATTTCCGGAGTCATTTTACGGCGACCCATTCCGCGGGAGTCGGCGCCTGTGCTAGAGAATTGGGACGTTTATACGGTTTTGACAACGTGGACAGCCATTTACTCTATCTCGCGGGATTGATGCATGATCTGGGGAAGCTGGCTGTTCCATCTGAGATTCTTGAAAAACCCGGGAACTTATCCGTAGATGAATATGACATAATCCGCCGGCACACTTATCATACATACCGGATCATGGAGACACTGAGTGTGCTGGATATGATCCGGATATGGGGTTCCTATCATCATGAACGTATTGATGGAAACGGGTACCCGTTCCACATCGAAGGAGAAAAACTACCTCTGGGTTCTCGTATCGTGGCGGTTGCAGATATCTATACCGCTCTCACGGAAACACGACCTTACCGGAAAGGGAGTGAACCACATGAGGCTCTCCAATTGTTGGAAAAGGGCGTAGAAGAGAATCGGGTTGATTCCGATGTGGTTGATCTATTACGTGAGAACCTGGATGTGATCGATAAAGCCCGGAAGAAAGCTCAGATAAAAGCTGACAGGGAATACATGGAATTTATTAAAACAGCCGAAGAATTGACTCCGGCTGTTGAGAAAGCTTTTGCCTGACGGATCAGGATCCAATTTCAAATGTAACCGTAGTAAAGGATAGAGGAGGCAGTAACAATTCAGCCCCCCCATTATTTACTGATACGGATTTAAATGGCCGGTTTCGGATCTCGCCCGGGTTTGTCAAAGTATTGCGGCTGTCTGCATGGCTGGCTGTCAGGATTTCAGCCGATTCCACTCCGCTGATCAACCCGTCGAATTGAATCTTCACAGAATTTTCGCCTTCCATATTACGGTTGATCAAGAATACATTCAACCTGTTTCCGTTGACAATGGCACTGGCATCCACGTGTTCAACCTGCCCATACGTCTCACTGAAGTAACCGGGACCCGATATTCTGATCTGCAGGGCTGTGCCTTCCCGCCGGTGCGCGATCATCAACAACGGGAAATATGTGGCTTGAAGGAGTAATTCATCTCCACGGGTCAGAACTGGTGCAATGGCATTAACGACCTGCGCCAGACTGGCCATCTTTACACAATCCGCGTGGCGGATAAAGCTGTTCAGAAAACCCGCCACGACCAGCGCGTCAGACAGGTCAAACTCTTCTTCCAGAAGATGGGCGGCAAATTGACCACGCCCATTTGTGTATTCAGGACCGGTGGTACGGTACCAGACATTCCATTCATCAAAACTCAAATATGCCCGTTTCAGACGGTGATTCCTGGCCTGGACGAAACGGCAAACCGCATCCATTTCCTCGATCTGACGGTCAATCCCCTTGATACTGGCCAGAAATTCAGGAATGTTGCCATCCCGGTTAGTTGCATAGCGATGAAGGCTGATAAAGTCGGCATAATCACCCAGGTATTCCAATACTTCACGATCCCAATCCAGGTAGGTGGGCAAATCGATCGTGCAGCTGCCGCAGGCAGTCAACTCTATGGATGGGTCTGCATCCTTCATCATTTTGGCGGCTTGCTGGGCCCTTAACGCATACTCCCGTGCAGGAACGTGCCCGAGCTGCCAGGGACCATCCATCTCATTTCCAAGGCACCAGAGTTTCACATTGTGGACTTTTCCATGGTTATTCAAAGCCCGCCGTGAGGAAAAACGGGTGCCTTCCGGAAGATTGCAATATTCCACCCAGTTTCGGGCTTCTTCCGGAGTGCCTGTCCCCAAGTTGCAGGCCAGCATGGGCTGCCAGTCCATTTTCCGGCACAGATTAATGAATTCATCCGTCCCGAATTGATTGGGCTCGATGCTGCACCAGGCCAGATCGTTTATGACAGGACGTTCATCCTTCGGACCGATTCCATCCAGCCAGTGATAACCTGACGCAAAATTTCCGCCGGGATAACGCATTGTGGTGAAGCGCAGGGCTTTAAGAGCTTCAAGTACATCCTTGCGAAAACCGTTCTCATCCGCATGGATGGAGTCGGGTTGATACACTCCCTGGTAAATGGCACGCCCCAGATGCTCAAGGAATCCCCCGAAAAGACGTTGATCCACCGGTGCAATGACGAAATTCGGGTGAAGGATGATATTTGTGGTTTCCATGGTATGACCTTTTGAAAGTGGCGGCCGGATGAGCTAACAGCTCATCCGGCCAAGTAAAGGAGATTACGGATTAAGAGAGATAATAGTTATCCTTTGACGGCTCCCGCGGTAAGACCGGCAACGATCTGGCGTTCCGCGAAAAAGTAGAAGATAACGGTTGGAATGGAAGCAAGAGCGACAAAGGCGGATACCAGGGCAAGATCCTGCCCCCATTGTCCCTGGAATTGCATGGTTCCCAAAGGTAACGTCCATAACTTGTCGCTGTTTAGAACAACAAGCGGGACTAGCAGGTCGTTCCAGCTGACGATCATAACCAGGGCGGCAACGGCCGCGAGGGATGGTTTCACCAGCGGTAGCATTATCCGCCAGAAGAAATCAAAGTTATTGCAGCCGTCAATATAGGCGGCGTCCTGCAATTCGGTGGGAACTGCGGTGAAAAACCCTTTCAGGATGAGTATGTTCCCGGAAAGCTGGAAGGCGATCTGGACCATGATAACGCCAAACAGTGTGTCGATCATGGGGATGCCAAGTTGGGTCATCTGGCGGAGAACAAAATACACAGGAAGGATGGCAACATTGATCGGGAACATGAGCCCCAGAGTAAACAGATTAAAGACCCAGTTCTTGCCACGGAATTCTAGCCGGGCGAGCACAAAAGAGACCAGAGCGCAGATGAACACGGTTCCAAATGTGGTGCAAACCATGACGATCAAACTGTTCTTCATCATGTTCCAGAAACTGGGAGTGGACAGTATGTTGATAATATTTTCCCAATGGGGCGGGTTGGGGAAATCATATGGATGAGAATACATCTGCCCGGTGGTTTTTACACTGCCAAACAACAGAATAACGATCGGAACAAAAATCAGGATCGCGGCAATAATGAGGATAAGGTATTGAAAGAACCGGGGAACGGCTTTTCGCATCCAACGGGGTGTGGAAATGACTCGTTTCATGGATGGTATCCTTTCTAGAGACCTGTAAGGTAATCCGGTTCGCGGGTGAAATACTGGTAAAGCAATGAAAAAATTACGCACAGGATGAACATGATGATGGCAACTGCAGAACCATAACCGAACTGGAAGCGGACGAAACCAAAGCGGTACATGTAGGTGGCCATGGTTTCACTGGCGTTTACCGGCCCCCCCTGGGTCATGATCCAGACGAGGATAAACTGCTGGATGGAACCCAGAACAGACATATACACAGAGGTTTTTATGGTACTGCCAAGCAAGGGCAGGGTGATGAAGAAGAAGTTCTGGAAGGCATTTGCCCCGTCCATGGTGGCGGCTTCTTCGATCTCGGTTGGAATATTCTGCAATCCGGTGAGGTACAGCAGCATGTGGAAGCCGAAGTATTTCCAGGTCAGAGCAATGAAAACAGCCAAAAGCACCACATTTAGATCCCCAAGCCAGGCGATTGGCTCCTGCCCCAAATTGACAAGGATAGCGTTTAAGAAGCCCCTCTCAGGATCAGCGTTGTATAGCAACATAAACATGATGGCTGAATTGACTTCTGAAAGTACGTACGGCAGGAAGAAGATGGTCCGGAAGAGGGAACGGCCAGGCAATTTCTTGCCGACCAAAACCGCGAGGATAATGGCAGCCGGGAGCTGTAATCCCAGGGAAAGGACAATAATGATCAGCACATTCTTGATAGCTTTCATGAAAACATCGTCGGTGATGATCTTCTCGTAATTATGGAGGCCAATATAATCTACGGCAGGCCCCAGGCCTTTCCAGTCAAAAGTGCTGTAATAAACCGAGCGGAAAATGGGATAGATCACAAAAAGCAGGAAGAGTATAAGTGCTGGCAGCAGGAAGAGAGCGATGACAATACCATCTTGCGTTCGGCGGGAAAGACCAGGCTTTCGTTTATTTATATTATTGTTTGGAATGGCAGGGATAGATTCCATGATGTCCCTTTCTTGAAATTTCTATTCGGTATTAACAGCCTATGGCTTCCGAATATCGTTCCGCAAGTATTGTGGTTTTTATCAATGATACATTAATGAACAATACCTGCGGAACTGGTACTGCTGATTCAATAACAGGTGCGGAATGGATCATGCGACCCCTCTCCGCACCTGTTGGATTACTTTACAACATTATTTCATATTTTCGGCAGCAGAAGCTTCAATCGCTTTCGCGACGTCCTCGGGAGAGGCTGTTCCGGCGAAGAGTTTCTGGGTTTCATCATTGATGGCGCCGCCAACGAGAGCGGGCAGGAACTGATCGTAGTACAGCTGGAAGTATTCGGCTTTGGCGAATGTTTCCTGGACCATTTTCATGTTGGGGTCTTTCAGCCCGGCTTCGGCGCCTGCAACCACGGGGATCCCGGATCCGGCAGCGGCGATGACGGTCTGATTTTCGACACTGGTCAGGTATTTGACAAAGTCAACAGCTTCGGGGGAAGCATCCTTGCCGACTGCAAAACCGTTACCACCGCCGACAACATCGGTGCCTTTACCGGCGCCGCCTTCAACTTCGGGGAAGCCGAACATGCCAAGGTTCTTGACACCCTTCTGATCAGCACTGTTGGCTTTCTGTGTCTCGGGGGCCCACTGGCCGGAGAGTTCCATGGCGGCTTTGCCATTACCAAAGGTGGCCTGCATGTCATCATGGGTTGCGCCAAGGAAACCATCCTGGAAGGGTTTCATGTCGATGAGTTTCTTCAGTTCTTCACCGGCTTTGACGAACGCGGGATCAGCGAAGGAACCGGAGCGATCGAGGGCAGCGGCAAAAGCTTTTTCGCCACCAATGCGGGTGGCCAGGTATGACCACATGTGCATACCGGTCCAGGAGTGGCCTTCACCCAATGAGATCGGGGTGATTCCGGCATCTTTTAACTTCTTGACATCAGCGAGGAATTCAGACCAGGTGGCGGGTTCTTTGTCAATGCCGGCCTGCTTGAACAGGTCTTTGTTGTACCACCAGGTTACCGCACCCATATCCCACGGCACGCCGTAGTTCTTGCCATCTTTCGCGAAGACAGCCAGGGCACCAGGGGCAAAGCTCTTGCGCCATTTGCCGCCATCGGCATCCAGATCAGGTGTGATGTCTTTTAACAGACCGGCATCGATCTGCTCGACCAAACCGGCACCACCCCAGCTCTGGAAGATATCAGGAACTTCACCGGACTGCATGACTGTGGTGAGTTTGGTTTTGAAGGCTTCGTTTTCCAGAACAGTGATTTCGATCTTGACATTCGGATTGGCCTTCATGTAGTCATCGGCCATCTTCTGCCAGTTCGAAAGTCCCGGGTCCTTGGTGGTAATGTGCCACCAGGTGACGGTTACGGGGTCGGCTTTCGCGGAAGCAGCGGGAGCCGGGACGGCTGCCAGAACAAAAACGGCAACCATGAGGATACTTACGATCTTGAACATTTTATTACGCATAACATCCTTCTCCTTTTAGTTTGGTTTGAACTGTGAGCGATGAGACATAAATCTCAATGACACCAAAGTAAGAATAAAACGATCACCTCCTT
>CAYRHB010000033.1:16852-29577 GCA_964424035.1 uncultured Leptolinea sp. | reverse complement strand
CAATTATTTTCTGTCTTCTGCGTTGGATGGAACATTCCCGTTCACCGAGGCAAAGAATACGGCCGTGTCCATCGCCAATGATTTGGATTTCAATATGACGCGCCTGTTGAACCAATGGTTCAAGGTACACAGTATCATCGCCGAATGAAGCCATCGCTTCCTGGCGGGCTGCCTGGACCATCAACTCAAGTTCTTTTGGTTTATGGGCGAGCCGGATTCCTCTTCCGCCTCCCCCCGAGACAGCTTTGATCAGTACCGGATATGCCACATTCTGCAGCATGGAAGCCGGTACTTCATCAACAATAGGTTCATCCGGACCGGGCAGAACGGGCAGACCGGCATCACGCGCAATCCTCCGCGCAGCCAGCTTATCACCAGTGAGCGAAATGGTTTCCGGACGGGGACCAATAAAGATCAGCCCGGCGTCTTCTACCGATCTTGCGAATGCTGCATTTTCTGAAAGAAAACCATAGCCGGGATGAATGGCATCCGCCTCCACTTCCAGGGCTGCTTTGATAACCTTGTCAGTATTAAAGTAGCTTTCTGCTGCCGGGGTTGGTCCGAGTAATATGGCTTCGTCGGCATAGCGGGTATGAAAAGCTTCCTGATCCGCCTCTGAATATACAGCCACGCTTTCGAAACCCAGTTCACGACAACTGCGCATTATACGCACGGCAATTTCACCACGGTTGGCAACAAGTACTCTCATCGTCATCACCTTTAGAGGGGAATATTCCCATGTTTACGATGTGGAGTATCCTGTCGTTTCTCACGCAGGCTGTCCAGAGCCTGGATCAGACATTTTCGACTTTCCGCCGGGTTGATTACATCATCCAGATATCCGCGTGATGCGGCAAGGTATGGATTGGCAAATTCCTCACGATATTGTGCCGTATACCCGGCAGCCGCAACAGTCGGGTCTTCGGAGGCATTGATCTCTTTACGGAAAACGATCTTTACCGCTCCTTCCGGGCCCATAACAGCAATCTCTGCCTGCGGCCATGCCAGGTTATGGTCACATCGAAGGTGTTTGGATGACATCACGATGTACGCTCCACCGTAGGCTTTACGCAGAATGATCGAAACCTTGGGAACTGTTGCTTCTGCGTAGGCATAGATCATTTTGGCTCCATGACGGATGATGCCGTCATGCTCCTGCTCACTTCCGGGGAGAAATCCCGGAGTATCCACGAGGGTAACCAGCGGAATATGAAACGCGTCGCAGAAACGGATAAAACGTGCCGCTTTATCGGAAGCATTGATGTCCAGAACACCTGCCAGATATGCAGGTTGATTGGCTACAAAACCAACCGTGTGACCATCCAACCTAGAGAACCCCACAACAATATTTTGGGCGTACTCTGCGTGAACTTCAAGAAATTCTCCGTTATCAACAATGGCCTCAATTACAGCCTTGATATCATATGGATGCTGTGGATCATCTGGCACTATGGTCTCCACCTCCGGAACCAGTCGTGCCGGATCATCCGATGACGCCAGGCTGGGCGGGGGCATCAAATTATTAGACGGAATATAGGAAAGCAGCCAGCGTATTTGATTAAATACAGCTTCTTCATCCGGCCCGGTAAAATGGGCCACACCACTTTTCTGAGTATGGACGGCAGCCCCTCCAAGTGAATCAAAATCAATCTCTTCGTGGGTAACAGCTTTTATTACCTCCGGTCCGGTGATAAACATGTGCGAGTTCTGGTCAGTCATAAAAATAAAGTCATTAATTCCGGGTGAATAGACAGCCCCTCCAGCACAGGGACCAAGTATGGCAGAAATCTGGGGGATTACACCCGAAGCACGGGTATTCCGGTAAAAGATTTCGCCATACGCAGCCAGTGAATCGACACCTTCCTGTATCCTGGCTCCACCAGAATCATTCAGCCCGATTATGGGTGCGCCATTTTGATATGCCAGCTCCATCACACGGGCGATCTTATTCCCATGGGATTCACCCAGCGAACCACCCAGAATGGTAAAGTCTTGGGCAAAAACATAAACAAGGCGCCCTTCTATTTTGCCCCAACCGGTCACAACCCCATCAGTTGGCGGATGGGTTGCTTCCATTCCCAATCCTACAGCCCGATGGGAAACAAAAAGTCCGGTTTCAACAAAAGTTCCCTGATCGAGTAATTTTTCAATACGTTCGCGGGCTGTGAATTTACCCTTGTTGTGTTGTTTTTCTATCTGTGCACTTCCGCCACCATTGCGGGCAGCAGATTGCATTTCCTCTAATTTCAACATGGTTGGTTTTGTCATAACAGTCCTTGAAGCCGGTTAAGGCTTGGAAGTGTAATATTTTGATGTATCCTGACTATCAAATCCTCGCAGGATTTGTTTTATTAATAGATTTCCGCCAGGGCGCCGGCAAAATTTCCGGGTAGATCAAATTCATGGAGTACACAGGGTTTGCCACCGGTAACCTCCCCGGATACCCGGTGGGATATTCCATCGCTCTTAGAAGAGATAACACTGAACTTATTCATCGGATATGCCAAACCCAAACCGGTTGCTTTTAGGATGGCTTCTTTAATTGTCCAAATTTTAAAGAAAACTGACGGTTGATTTCCGTGGAATGCAAAAAACCTGGTTTCTTCCGGCATCAAACAGATGTTTGCCACTTGATTCAAGTTTTTGGAAGGATCAATCCATTCGACATCAACTCCAATTTGTGACGTCTCGCTAACAGCGACGATCAACATTTCTTTGGAATGTGCGACATTAAAATTCAGTCGATGTTTCAGGTCGTATGCCAGAACCGGTTTCCCATGTGCGGTCAGTTCCAGCGGGATTGCCGTCGGATGCATGTGCAGAGAATGGCCCAGGATATATCGTAAGAACCCCCGGCTGATGATTGCTCTCTGGGATAGCACTTCATCACGTTTCTTGTTCGCGCTTTCCAGTTCACTGCCAGATAGAAAGCCCATGAAATCTTCTGCATGGTGGTTCTGCATGGATGTATACCAGATGGTTGACCCGTCAGTTACTCTGCGGCTATTAATCAATATGTCTATCATCCCCGAACAAATCCTTACGCAATCGCAGGCGAAGCGGGATAGAAATTGTGATATTTTGAAGGCAACTCTATACCGAGTAATTTCAACTGTTGAACCCGATACTGCCATGCTGCTCCCGCGAAAATCTGGGCCGTAACATCGGCTACTTGTCGGTTTTCCGGTTGCGCCAGGTACGTGGAGCGGGTCCAATCGTTGAAACTGCCCATCGAAGGGCCACACCAAATCTGGTAATCCATTTCACGCCCGGGTTCTCCGGTATTCGACCAACGGGAAGACAATCCGAGATACCACCGGAAGATAAGAGCCATTTTCTTTTTCGGGTTCTTTTCAGCCAATTCAATTTGCCTGGGGTCACGTTCTTTGAAGAAGTTGTCTGTTTCCTGCCAGATGGCATCCATGTCGCGTTGAAATACCTGTTTTTCCAATTTTTCTTTTTCATCTGCCGGAATGGATTCAATCGATTCATACTGGGAGTAAATTTCATATAACTTCGTTGCGCGTATATGGAACATCGTGCCGCGCCTTAAAACCTGCACTTTTACGCCCATCTCGAACATATCCGCTGCAGGTGCCATGGCAACATCCGCCATGCCAACCTGGGAAAGCAAATTCCTGGTATGCCCGGAAGTCCCTGATTCAATGCAAGCCTGATTTATTGATCCGGTGACCACATAAGCCGCCCCCATCATGAACGCGCCCAGCACCGATGAAGGCGTACTGATCCCCCCGGCTGCTCCGACGCGCACCGGATGTGCATATTGATATTTGGATTGGATTTCGTCACGCAATGAAAGCATGGTGGGCAGCAGGCAGACCAGCGGGCGGTTATCTGTGTGGCCGCCAGAATCTCCTTCGACCGTAATATCGTCTGCCATCGGGACCTTGCGAGCAAGTTCAGCCTGCAAAGCTGTGATACGTCCCTCCGAAAGTAATTTTTCCAGGATCTTTTCTGGCGCAGGCTGCATAAATTTTGTTGCAACTTCCCGGCGGGAGATTTTAGCGATGATATGGTTGCCAATTTCAATGCTCCCGTCTGGGTTTTGAGATAATCCGGCTGCCCGGTAGTAAACGAGGCTGGGAGATACATCCAGATATGCTGAGGCTTCAATGACTCGGACTTTTCGGTCAATGTATACTTCCACTGCATTTCGCTCAAGCGCTTCTTCATAGGGGCTGTTGATCAGATTGAAGGCGTAAGGACCTTGTGGTAAAGCCTGTTGAATTTTCTCAACGGCTGCTTCCAGCCGGGAACGAACCAGTCCGGCAGATCCGAATGATCCCATCATCCCGTGTTTGCCCAGAGCAATAATCATATCGGTTGAGGCAATGGCATTGGCCATGGCACCTGCATAAAAAGCATATTGCGTGTTGTACGTGCGGCAAAAACTCTCCTCGCCGAATCGATCAACTGGAATGGCAGGGAGAAACCCGCCACCGGAAATCCGACCATTATGGTCATCTGTTTCCTCAACCCGGATCGCGTTTCCATTTTTAATCAGCAAGTACGCTTTTCCGGTATCCATTAGTTGATGTATGGATTCGGGATCGTTCAACCTGTCAGAAGCAAATATTGAAGTAGACATTTCAAATTTCCTTATTTTTGTTGAGTGAGCGCAATGTTCTGTATCTCATAGATGCGCAATCCATCCACCCAGAGAGACGCGGATGCGTTAAAAGTCATTGCGGCTGGTAGATCAGCAATTTCATTGATACGAATTTCCACGTCGGTCCTTGAATTGGATGGAAGAACCTGTCCGCGATATTTCCAGGTCATTTCGTTCCCGGTGGTAACATGTACTTTTCCCGGTAAACCCGAAAAGTGGGAGATCCCGGATCGAAATGCCTGAAAAATCATTTCCACTCCCAGAGAACCCGGCATAACCGGATCTCCCAGGAAATGGTTGACGTAAAACCAGTCTGACGGAGTATTGGAACGCCAGGCCTGGATGTTGCCCTTGCTTTCAGTAATCGACATCTGACTGACTCTTATGCCATCTATTAAATTTAACTTATGAACGGAAAGATCATCATCGATTGAACGGGGTAACCGCTCATAATTGTTTTGTTGTTGTCCCTGGGGAAGGGATCTGTGTCCACCATCCAAACCTACCTGTGATTTCATAGTCTCTTCGGGGAAATACCCAAACGTCGTGTGTCCGGCTACAAATTCTTCATCACCGCAACTTAACCTGTACGAAAATTCCTGGATGATCGTTTTCCCACTGAAAACGGTTTTCTCCAGTGTCGCATGGGTGGTTATCGTTTTTCCCCGAACATCCAGCGGTTTGATTTGAGTGATGGAACCATCCAGATTACGAAACAAAAAATCAATGTCGGGGTGACGAAGTTGAGTATGAAGCCAGGCTGACAGCACACCACAGGGTTGCAAGGCAATTTCCATCAAAATGGAAAGAGGAATTGTTGATTCAGACGGGTGGGAATAGAACCAGGCATCCGGTTGAACATCAAATTCGGCCTGAATTTTAGCAGGTCGGTCAAACACACCTCGTTCGCCCTGGATATCGCGAACCCTAGAAATAAGCATCAAGTCGCCATTCGGAATACGCGGGCATCTTCGACCGTTGTATATCAGAAATTCCGGCCCCAGGCAATTCGTGATCTCTCCCGTGGCAAATTCTTCCAACCAATCCCTACCAAGAGAAATAGTTTTCGCAGATCTTATCCTATCTGCAGGTGGCACCAGCATACGGCCGATCTGCCCGGCGAGATCGTTCATTTGATGCAGGCGGGCATCCATAATACCCGCCTGCATGGCTGCCAGATGCCTTGAATGGCTGGATAGATGATCTGAGAATCTGGTAATGATAGCCTGTTCAGTAATTTGAGTCATATTAATCATCCAAAAACAGGTGATAGGTCCACTGGAACTCTGTGACTGACCAATCTGGCCAATAGTTGGAGAATCGCCGTGTAATCACTTATTCCCTTGCGATTGATGGAAAAAGCGGCGTGAGGTTTATTGGATAGGGTATCGTCAATCCACCTTGTGCAATTACTTCCGGCTCCCAGTTCGATGAATATCCGGGCACCGTTCGTATAGGCGGACTCAACCAGACTCGGAAAATCCAACATGTGGGTCAATCCATATGCTACCTGGTTGGCAATATCTTTTTGATGTAGCGGAACAGGTCTGTTTGTTGCCGCGGAATATAAAAACATACCCGGATCATTCTGAACCGGCCAGCTATGGAGTTCACGTAAAGCTTCGTATTCAGATTCCATCGCCTTGCAATGCAGCGCGTAATTAAACGGCGCCCGCAAAGAAGAGCACTTCAATTTGTCCACCACATGACAACATCCGTCGGGATGTCCACCAATCACGACCTGTCTTGGGGTATTTATGTGAGTGATATAAACCCTGTCCTCTTTTTGTATCGCGTTCTGTACTTTTTCAAAGGGCGCCATCAATACATAGTTTGCCCATAAATTTCCAATTTCAGCTTCAGACAATCCAATCGTCTGACTCCAATATTCCTTCACGGCATCCTGTTGTCCGGCCAGCCGGGTGCGGAAGAGTGGAGATTCGCGCAGCGCCTTACTCATCTCATCCGCCTTGTTCCACACTCCGCTGGCAAACAGCATACTGATCTCTCCGAGACTATAGCCCAGGGAGGAAGCGGGGTGAATATTGAATTTATTCCTTAAAAGATATGTATATACTACAGCGAGGCAGGTACCGGATATCAACATCGCAAGAGGGTCATCTGTCAATTGTCGTTCCAGGTCTTCCATATCGCTGGTTGTAAGTCGGGAAAAACTTCGAGGATACAACTGACGCTCATTGATCAGATTTCCGATATTCTCACTGATTTCAGAAAGACCGCTGTAAAGAGTGGGGAACAAATAGAACAGATCCTGTCCAACTCCGGGATAAGAATTGAATGCACCGGGATATACAAAAGCGATGGAACTGGATGCACCCAGTGGATCTATGGAAAATACACTTCCCCCTGGAGTTCGCCAGTCGGAATTTCTGGCTACAGACTCGGGAATCCCTTCCAACGCATAGTTAATCTCGCGATCCAATTCTTCCGGTGAACTGGCAAGCAAGCATGCGGATAATGTAGCGGAGGTATTCTTCTGCCATCTGCGATATTGGAAATGTGCAGCCTGACGGAGATTGACCAGCGCAAAATCAGTACCTTTAAAAATTGATATTTGATTGAGGATTTCTTCTATCGAGTTCCCGGAAAATGCAAAAAGATTCTGGGTTTCCAGATGTGCTTTCGAATTGAAGTGTACCTGATCCGTCAATCTTGCATATACAGAAATGAATTCCAAGGCAGACTGGTTATCGATTAAAACGACTGCCCCTTTACGAGCATTTGCGGTGGAGGGAGTAAACCAGGTGCGTGATGTCGCTGGGACATAAAATGGGGATTTACTCCATGTTTCCAAAGGATTGAACTCATTTAAATCCATAGCCATTGGAATAACCTGATTGTTCAAACACCAGATGAGCTTCAGGATGGATATCAAACCAGAGTTTGAATCCGAAATGGCACAGGATGTAATACTTCCACCCGGAAAACCATCGATAAGCTCCGCGGATTTTGATAGTTGTAGGAATTTCTTTAATTTACCGTTTACGACAAGCAGTTCTGTCCCTTCAAGGTCATGAAGAGCACATTGCTGTATCCTCCCAAGTATATGGAGATCGTGATCATGTGCAAATTGTTGCGGGCAAAGTACAATGGCAGAAATAATCTCTCGCTCAGCCAGTCGATCAACAAGCAGGACAATATCTGTGTCATTGTGTTCCAGAATATGGCTGGTTCTATCAAAAATAACATTTAGAGGATATCCAGACATATCAACCGACTGCTCAAAGAGCAGTTTACCGATACTTTCATGCAGGCCTTCACCCAGAGTAATTGTTAGAAATCGGCCTGTGAGTTGACTCAACAACAGTTGGATTGGCTCCAAAGCTTCCCGGCAAATTTCCTCAAGAGAGGCTTGCCTCCGGGCTCCACTGTATACCTCTCCACGAAAAACTTCAAATCCGTATTGGTCCAATCCGGAAAAATTCTTCCCGGCAATTCCTGCGCCCACAATGGCCAGGTTTTCAAAGGTATTTTTGGGCATCATAATCTTAATTCTTTACGGATGCCTTTTTACCGATGAATCTACACAATAACGGGCTAACGGTGCCTTTCAACCGGCGAAAAATCACATAAACACGGCCTTCAGGGTCTGTCACCTGGATATCGGCGAGGACATGTGTACTGGAATGAGAAATGATCTGTACATCAACAAGGCAATCACGATTGAAAGGAATAGCTCGATAATGTTCCAGCCGATCGAGTTGTGACGGCAGGCAAGGGGCTTCATAGAAACGCTGAGACCAGATCAGAATGGATTGAACAATAGCATCATAAATAAACGGATTTGTCGTCTGGGTGGGAAACTGTCCCTGTTTTTCGGGAGGTATTTCCGGCAGGTTACACTCCAAAACCATTCTACCTTCGCTAATGTGAAGAAGCTGCTTGACTCCTTGAAAACTCGGGCCATGAAATAACGTTCCATCCGCGTAAAGGCTTTTGCCTGGAATGGGCATGTGATCACCGGCCAATTCCGGTATTGAAAGGATGTGGATGGGAGAAGGTCGTCCATTCCTGTCCAATTCAACATTCAAATCATAGTGGAAAATTGGTTTGCCATGGCTGCCGTTGCTTGTGATCTGAGCGGCAAATCGGACACGACCTTCCGGTGATTTATAGTTTTCCTTTAGTTCAAGTCGGTATTCTTTGGAGGTATCGCCATCCAAAACAATTCCTTTTAGAACTTTAAAGTTCTCAATGAGAGAGAAGGAATAACCCGGATATAACTGTTCACAGGCACTGGCCACCCATGAAGCAGCGCATGTAGCCGGTAGTACCGGATTTTCACCGATCATGTGGTCAATCAAAAATGGATTTTTTTCGCGTAAAATCTTCCGGGTTATATAGTACGTATTGAGTTCATTAGATGGACGGATAGGTGGATGAGGCGGTATGGAACCAACCACAACTTGAACAGGTTCGGTAGAAACGGGTCCAGCCTTTGAAAGCAGTCTCACAAACAATTCAGCGCCTGCTGAAGCCGGAATGACCGACATATTTCTTTCTTCAAATGCCCGCGCCAGTTCCGGTGTAACCATACCGGAATCCCATGGTCCCCAATTGATGGACAGTACACGACACTCGGGGTTTTCCAGTTTCACCTGATAGGCAGCCTTGTTCAATACTTCGTTGGCAATGGCGTAATCCGATTGTCCAATATTTCCGAAAACTCCGACGATGGATGAGAATAAAACCAGGAAATCTAGATTCTTCGTAGAAACAGAATCCAATAGATTACGCAAGCCGTCCACTTTTGGGGAAACGACTGTTTGAAAATCTTGTGTTGTTTTCTTTTCAATTCGCTTGTCCGCCAATGAGCCGGCCCCATGAACAATGCCTGTTATCATTCCCAGGCGGGATTCCGTGTCTTTAAGAGTTGCCTGCAATTTTGAAGCATCAGCAATATCGACAGAGAGATATTCGACCTGAGCGCCACTTTCATGCAATGCTTGTACTGTTTCCTCAATTTCCATCTGCGCCCGGATTTTGTTGAATTGTTTTTCGATGGAACGGGGTGTTGGTTTATTTCCACAGGCAACCATTTCTTCCATAATGAGATGTTTAATTTCGGCATCTGCCCCGGCTAATTTCATTTTGGCTGGTAGTTGACCATCCAGGGTTGAGCGTCCGAGCAGAATATATTTGCAGGGATACTCTTTTGCCATCTGCTTTACACAACGCGCTGTGATTCCCCGGCCTCCACCGCTTACCAATACGACCGATTCTTTCGAGATAACAGGACTGTTCATGCAACACTCTCCGGTTGTTCAACTACCAGAGTAAACCGGCCTTTTTTTGTATGACCGGTTTCAGTGATCAACCGATTGGAGTCCAGCAATTCATCCAGGATGATCTCTGCGGCTGTATCGGTTGGGATACCCGGTTGAATATCCACAGCCCGGCAAAACACCTCTTCCCACTCCAGGCTCAGGGTCTTTGTTAATCCAAACAACCCGGCACTTACCGGTTCCACAGGGCCTGACATTGAGACACCAAATTGTCCGTCGAGCCGGGTCACGGTCAAAAATGCCGCAAATCCTTTGCTGGACGATAACGCGAGATCATCCTTCAGAATCTTCGCAAGTAAAAATACGGTTCGGACAATTTCCTGGGCATGAACAGAAAATCCCTTTCTGTCAGTTTCATCCGGATCCAGATGAATGAAGGATGCAACACGTCCAATACGCAACCGAATATCTTCCAACATCGTAGAAAGGGCAGTTTCTGAGTTCTCATTTAGTTCTATGGAATGAATATTTTCAGGCAATGGTCGTTCTCTGGTCACTGAAATTCCAGCGAGACGTAATACCACCACTGTATGTCCTTCCGACATCAGATTTTGATAGACATCCCCAACCAGATCTGTGCCATCGTCAGTCAGGATTGTTACGGAGCCTTTCGGGAGTTTCACTTCCAGGCGATCCGGGTAAGGAATGCTTTTTAGATTAATGAAACGCTGCTGGATCTCGTTTGATTGCTGCGCATTGGTGTCTTCTGTACCATCTTCTTTAATGGTGGCAACACCTGGTTCTTCTTCGTTCCTGTTGAATGAGTCAATGATTTGCTGAATAGTACGTAACTCTGACAACCGGGAAGCGTCCGGGACTGACAATCGAGGGTATTTCTCCTGCATAGCGCCAAGAATTTCAACCCGTTTGATCGAATCAATCCCCAGATCAGCTTCCATATCCATATCCGGTTCCAGCATTTCTACGGGATAGCCGGTCTTCTCGCTCACAACACCCATCAGTGATCTTGAAAGCTCAATATCAGACGCCAAAGCGGGATCAGGTTCTAATCCTGTTTCTGGAAGCAGGTCTTCTACGGAAGCATCAGGCGTTTCAAGAACTGGAACCCCATTCAGGTCAGGCACACCGGACATCTGCGCTATGATCTGACCCAAAGTACGCATATCCGACAGAATGGCGGTATCAACCACCGGCATTGATGGGAATTTTTCCTGCATTGCACCCAGGATTTCCACTCGTTTGATCGAATCAATCCCCAGGTCGGCTTCCATATCCATAGAAAGTTCAAGCATTTCAGTCGGATAACCCGTCTTCTCACTGACAATTTCCAGAAGTGTCTGCGTCACATCTTCAATTGGTTTTGATGATGGATTGACAGTTGATGATATTTTTTCTTCAGGTTGGATTGTTGATTTGGGTTGAACGCTTTGTTCCATCCCATTTTTTTTATTGGCTTCATTCGAAATAAATCCAGCGATCTGCCCCAATGTATGCATTTCAGAAAGGACAGCCGGATCAAAAGGTGGCAGGTTGGGATATTTCTCCTGCATGGAACCCAATATTTCGACTCGTTTGATCGAATCAATACCCAGGTCGGCTTCCATATCCATGGAAAGTTCAAGCATTTCAATCGGATAACCCGTCTTCTCACTGACAATGGACAGTAGAGAAGCATTCAGTTCATCCTGGTTCATTGATGGAGAGATAGTGGATGGAATTGATTGTGTTTGGTCGGTTGCACTTCCTGGCGAACCTGATTTTGGAGAATGATGACCGTTGTTGGATGGGACGGCAATATCCTGTAAAGATTCTGAAGCTTCCGCAGTTAGTTTTTGCAATGGTGCTGACTTTTCATTATTTCCATAAAAATGCTCAGATTTGATTCCATTGAAATTGGATAAAGTATCCAAAACAGATAACAAACCTGACATCAGCGCATGTTGGTCTCTCAGGAAACTCTCATGTAAACGGGTTGTTTCCGCCTGATGCTGATGGAACTGAGACACGCTGCTATCCAGTATTTGCAGCGTAGTATTGATCTTTTCCATAATCTGAGGGGAGATGTTGTTCCGAATCAAGTCCAATTCCTGCGAGGTTATGTTGGAAAATAAGCGGGTAAATTAAGCATCATTGACCAAGAATTTCTCATGGATTCGGGCAATTTCTTGTTGCATGTTATTTAGCTGTGCGTAAAGAGGGAGAGACTTGCTTTTTTCACTCATATCAACCATTGTTTCTATTTCCGGATTTTTTATATCAGGAATAATGGATCTATCAGTATTACCGGTATTGACGACTTCAAAAAGATGCAATTCATTTTTTTGTTGGATGGCTTTCTGGAAAGCATCCCGTGTTTTTTCTGTAAGATATAATCCGCCATTCAGCTTTACACTGATGGAAGATTTTTTTCTTTCAACCGGTCTGGCATCCAGCGAATAGGGGTCCCAATCTTTCAGGTTTAACCCGAGGACACATAACTGTGTTATCGCTTCGTGATACTGCTGGTCACTGTTTTTCTTTCCATTCGCGTTTAAGGAAACAGTAACATGTGGTTTTCCTTCCAGAACATTTTTCACCAGATTGGTCAAGATATTTTTGGGGCCAATTTCAATAAAAATCCTGCCCCCGTCTTGATAGATGGTCTCAATCTCATCTTTAAATAAAACGGGATTAAGAATATGTTCGGAAAGTGTCTTTTTAATGGCGTCGGTATCATCAGGATACAATCCGCCGGTGGTATTGGAATACACTCGAATATTCGGAGCATTAAACTTGATCCGGTCAAGAGCCGCAGCAAAAGGTTTCTGTGCATGACCAACCAGCGATGT
>CAYRHB010000033.1:12065-16842 GCA_964424035.1 uncultured Leptolinea sp. | reverse complement strand
CAAAATTTTTTTTTTTATTTACAAACCACGTTGTTTTGTAATCGGGTTTTTAATACAATTGTTAAAAATTAAAACCTTTTTAGGTTTAGTTATTCCTTATTGCGTCAACGGCTGACCTTTTTCCTGCCAGCACAACCTGATTATTTGAATTCCAATTGGCCAGTGTAACATCTGGAAATGAAGCCAATTCCCTGCGAAGGTCCTGAATGTCGCCTTTTACCGCCAACATTGTGCCAGCATCAAAGTCAGGATCATCCAATGGAGCCATAGCCTGACCACGTGCCCGGGCCAGAAACAGATAATCTTCATCTGTATACACGCCGGCTGCCCACAGAGCAGTTAACTCTCCAAAACTGTGGCCTGCGGTGAAATCAGGTTTCAATCCTGATTTCTGGAGCAACCGAAACAAGCCAACACTGAATGCTCCGATTGATGGTTGTGCAAATTCTGTACGAGTCAGTTCATTGTTTTGTTTTTCACGAGATGCATCATCAAATACAGGAATTGGGTAAACCAATCCCGTCAATAGTCTCTGGTTGTCTTTCTCAAACAAGGTATTCATCTCATTAAATGCTTGCCTGATATCTGGGAAATTGCAGGCTAATTCGATCCCCATGTTCACATATTGAGACCCTTGTCCAGGGAAGAGGGCAACAACTTTCCCATGAGGATCCATTCCCTGCTTACGATAGAAAATCCCGGAAGGATGTTCCACCGATTCGTCGGATCCTTTGGAACGGACCAGCTCTTCCGCGATTTTCAGTTTTGCCAGGGCTTCATCAATATCCAGAACCACAAATCCAATTCTGCAATTCGCGATCGGTATAGCACCCTGGTTCTTTTTTGAAGTTAGCTCATCGAAATTAAACGTGGCATCCGAAGAGGTCAGTTTTTCCCTCAACGCTTTCAATTTGGATGAAAGTTCTTCCGCTGTTGGCGCATTCAGAATGACTGATTTCGCCGTTGTATGATTTCGATAAGGCTTGGAATGATCGGATTCGTACTCTTCCAAAACCACATGAAAATTGGTTCCACCAAAACCAAAAGAACTAACCCCTGCCAATCTTGGGTTTTCTTTTTTGCCAAACCATGGACGGACTTCCGTATTGATATAGAACGGTGACTTCTCAATTTCCATCTTCGAATTCGGCCTGGCTACATTTATCGTTGCCGGAAGAATCTTATGGTATATAGCCAGGGAGGTCTTAATGAGACTTGCGACACCGGCAGCAGCTTTCGTATGGGCAATCTGAGATTTAACACTTCCTAATGCAATGTGCTGCTTTTCATCGTCATTCTCAGAAAAAAAAGAATTCAATCCCTGGAATTCAGCCGGGTCACCTGCCAGAGTACCTGTACCATGAGCTTCGATTAGTCCAACGCTGGAAGGAGAGTAACCGGCTTCATCGTAAGCACGGCGAAGAGCCAGAGATTGGCCATCAGGGCGGGGAGCATAAATGGATTTATACCGGCCATCGCTTGAGGTTCCGATCCCTTTAATGACTGCGTATATCCGATCACCATCGCGCTCGGCATCATCCAACCGCTTTAGAAGGACCATCCCTATACCTTCACCGACCATCATTCCATCGGAATCCTGGTCAAACGATCGGACATTGTCCCCTTTCGAGAAAGCCGGGGTTTTACTGAAACACAGATAAGCTCCAATGGAATTATCCGTATCCACGCCTCCGGTTATCATCATATCCGCGCGACCATCAATTAATTCAGCCACAGCCATCCGAACCGCCGCCAAAGAACTGGCACAGGCAGCGTCAACCACACAATTTGTGCCTCCCAGGTTAAATCTGTTGGCAATCCGTCCGGCAACCACATTGCCAATTGAGCCGGGAAATGAATTCTCTTCCCAATGCGGGTAGGCTAATTTGATCTTTTCAATGATCCCGATTCGATCCTCATCAGGGATCCCGTACGATTGAAGAACCTTGTCCCAGACAGGATATTGGAGACGAGCCATCAAGGGCGTCATCAGCTTGCTTCCAATCCCAACCATGCCCAAAACAACTCCAACATTCTCGCGGGAGTATTTTGATTCATCGCCGTATCCGCCATCATCAAGACAATCTCGAGCCACAACAAGTGATAACAATTGGGAAACATCTGTTACTTCCAATATGTTTGGTGGCAAACCGAATTCTGTCGGATCAAAATCGATATCCGGTATAAACGCCCCGCGTTTACAGTAGGATTTGTCCTCGGCTTTTGGATCAGGATCATAATAATCTTCAATGCTCCAGCGATCCTGCGGGATGTCTGTGATCGCGTCAATTTTATTGAGGATGTTTTCCCAGTATTCCTTTTTGTTCTTTGCCTGCGGAAAAATACCTGAAATTCCAATAATAGCTATTGGGGTTGTTCTTGTTTTTTTATTAGTTGGATGAGATGTCGATCTGGATGATCCCATTTTTATGCCTCCGGAATGGCGAATAGTTCAAAGCATGTTTTGAGCTTTGTTTCTATAACCCGAAGTTTTCCAAAGGGTTCTGAATTTACTGATGGGGAATGATTACATGTTGTTGATCTATAGCGAGTGAATGGATATCCAAAGGTGTTAATACCTACGAAATGAATAGTTGTTTGTATATTGGTAAGGTCTTCAAGAAAATATAAGCGGGTTGATTTGTATTCAATTAGAAAATAAATGTTCAGTCACTTGTATGAGATGCAACCAATATTCCTTTATTCACCCTCATTAAACCAAAGAGATCTGAATGGTCACTTCAGATCCGATTATCAATCGTGATTAGAAGATTTCCGAAATTAATACTTCTAATTCGTTCTACTACTCTGAGCATGAGCCAAATTGATCAGGAGAGCTTTTTCATGGGATTCCGGAAGAACATGCAACTCACAGATGCAATTTTCGATGAAATCATCAGCAATATTTTGTGATTTTCCTATAACGTCACTCTCTAAAATATTTTCGATCAATCTGGATGTTTCATCCTGATTTTGTAAGCATCCCTGTTCCAGGATTCTTTTTATCAAAGGGTTTTCCGGATATTCTTCAATGAACAATTGAGTTGGAAGTGTAATCAGACCTTGACGAAGATCACTACCTTTAGGTTTCCCCATGACGGATTCATCGCCGGTCAAATCAAGAATATCGTCTTTGATCTGAAATGCCATTCCCAGTTTTCGTCCAAAAAGACCCAGACCTTTTTGAATATGGTCACTTGATTCATTGATCAGAGAGGCTGCCTGTGCAGAGGTTTCAAAAAGAGAAGCGGTTTTCGCATAGATGCGGTTATAGTACTCATCCAATCCAGGTTTGCACCTCGAAGTGAACATCTGGCTGATCTCTCCGTTTACAATTGTTCGGAGAGTATCCGAGAACTTTATCATTACATCACTCGAGCGGGTCTCAGATGCCAATTTGGCCGCACAGGCGAATAAAAAATCTCCTGTGAGAACTGTGGCACCGGCAGACCAGTGAGCGTTCAGGGTGGGAGAACCCCTCCGAAGAAGCGAACCATCAATAAGGTCATCGTGAACAAGAGTGGCTGTATGTAACAATTCAATCGCTGCTGCTATTGTGATTGTAGTTTGATAATCAGCAGCCAGACACTTGCCAATCAAAATGGTGATTGTTGGTCTGATTCGTTTTCCGCCCGCCGAAAGCAAGTGATCCAGCGCCTTGCCAAGATCTTCATGGCTGCCATTTGTCTGGAGACGAACTAATTTCTCCATCTCTTTAATATCAGGTTTTACATAATCAAACGGGTTAGTTATTTTTGCTGCATCAATTCGTTCCATCGAAAAATCCTGGCGGCATTTGTTGTTGTTTGTTTTTGAACATCTTCCTGTGACATGTCCCACATGCGGGAAAACTCATCGGCAATATATTTTACATACGAAGGTTCATTGCGTTTCCCGCGGAATGGGTGAGGTGTTAAAAATGGAGCATCTGTTTCCAGAACGACTTTGTCCCTCGGAATTTTCTGGAAAATGTTTCTTCTTTCCTGCGCGTTCTTGTATGTCACCGGTCCAGATGCGCCAATATAAAAACCCATCTCAATAACCCTCTGTGCAAAACCTAAAGAGGAGCTAAATGAATGCATTATTCCCGCAGCATGCTCTTTCCCGGATTTATTCTTGCGTCTGATGATCCATTTTGTCAGGCATTTTTCAACCCATTCATCAGCATCCCGATTATGGATAAGTACCGGAAGATCAAGTTCGTTGGCTATATCGAGTTGTGCTTCAAAGCTGATCATCTGTTGTTTGATTGCAACATCTTGATGGTAGGCATCCAGACCAATTTCGCCAACAGCCACAACCTTTGAATTTTGGACCATTTGGAAAAGCCTGTCTATATCCCGAAGGATAAAATCATTTGAGTCGTTCGGATGGATACCAATAGCGGGAAATATTTCTTTAAACTGCTGGCCCAAATCCAGTACTTCATCACATGTTGACAAATCAATAGCCGGAACAACCATTCGTACTATTCCGGCTATCCTTGCACGCTTTATTACTTCTTCCAGGTCAGTATTGAATGAGTTAAAGTTCAGATGACAATGTGTATCTATCAACACGTATACCTACGATAGCCCGGCGATCTTTAATCCATCCTGCAAAATCGCCTGTACTTTTTCTTTATGCGTAGTTTCTGTATAAACCCTCATGATGGGTTCGGTTCCTGAGAACCGAATTAACATCCAGCCGCCATCCTCCAGAACAAACTTGAAACCATCTGTAGTATCAAGTCGCATAACTTTCAATCCGCCTATGGCTTCTGGTTTTGCATCAATGA
>CAYRHB010000033.1:0-12055 GCA_964424035.1 uncultured Leptolinea sp. | reverse complement strand
TCCCGCGATTTCCGGTCACCCGAAAAACTGCGATCTACACGGTCATAGTAATGGGGGCCAACAATTCCATACAGCGTATCAATCAATTCTGAAGGTTTCTTACCCGTCTTTACCATAAGGTCAAGGAAAAACAGACCGGCTAGAATTCCATCCCGTTCAGGCACATTTCCCCTGAAAGCAAACCCGCCCGATTCTTCTCCACCCATCATGGCGTCTGTTTCTGTCATTTTGGGAGCTACATATTTGAATCCAACACCGGTTTCATAAACGGGTACATCGTAAATCTTTCCCAGCTTATCCAGCATACATGTAGTGGATAACGTTCGAACAATCGCGCCCCGCTGTTTTCGGGTTTCAAGCAAATAGTAAGCCAATAAGGCATAAACCTGTAGTTGGTTGACAAAATTGCCTTTTTCATCGCCAATACCAACCCGGTCAGCATCACCATCCGTGATAAGCAGTACATCCGCCTTCTTGTCTACTGTGGTCTGCAACCCGACATTAATATTTGGTGGAATTGGTTCAGGTCGCTTCATCTCAGGGAATGAAGGATTCCGGCTGTTATGGATTTCTGTTATTTTCGTCTTTCCACCGGCCAGGATATGGGAAAACCAACCGGCGCCATTCCCCCACATGCAATCAACAACTATATTCAGACCAGCTTGTTTTATCGGTTCCACGTCTATGAGGTCTTCCAAGTGTTTCAGGTAGTCTGGTGCTGGATCAAACTTTACAATAAAACCCTTTTCTAGAGCCTCAATAGATGGCATGCGTTTGACATCGTTCATTGAATCGGGAATATTCTTCTCAATTTTTACCAGGCCGTCCGGATCAATAGCGCCGCCGGTGAAATTTCTGACTTTAAAGCCATTATCTGTCGGAGGATTGTGGGAGGCTGTAATGTTGATTGCGCCAGCCGCTTTCTTATGAACAACGGAATATGATATTACCGGTGTTGGTGTGGCACCATCGGTCAAATAAACCTTCAAACCATTGCCGGCAAGAACTTCAGCTGCTGCCATAGCAAAATCTTCTGATCCGAACCGTTTATCATGCCCGATTACAAACCACTTTCCCTGGTTGCCGGTTTCGATCATGTACGTGGCAAATCCTTGAGAGCATCGACGGACATTATCAAATGTGTATTCTTCAGCAATTACTCCACGCCAGCCATCTGTTCCAAAATGAATTTGAAAAGCCATTTTGACCTCTTAACAAATAAGATTGGGTTATTTCATTATATCAGTCAGGTTCAATCAACGAAAGTTAGCGCCGAACCTCCCATGCTATAATCCCCATGAACCGGTGCAAAATGAATATCCCTGTAAATTTTGATTATGCCGCAACAACTCCAGTAGATCCGTCTGTCGTCTCAGACATGCTTCCGTATTTCTCAATTAATTATGGAAATCCGTCGTCCGTACACAGTCTGGGACAAAGGGCCGAAACCGCCCTTGAAGTAGCCCGCTCAACATGCGCCAATCTGATAAATACTTCAAACAATGAGGTTATTTTTACATCCTGCGGAACAGAAAGCGATAATCTCGCCCTTCGCGGATGTGCTTTGTTTCAAAGAAGACAATCTGGTGCCAATGAGATACTAACAACACCGGTTGAACATCACGCGGTTACAAGAACCGCTCAACAATTGCAGGATTTATATGGTTTTGAACTTGTCTATCTTCCCGTGGATATGTATGGAATG
This sequence comes from uncultured Leptolinea sp., assembly GCA_964424035.1. Taxonomy (GTDB): domain Bacteria; phylum Chloroflexota; class Anaerolineae; order Anaerolineales; family Anaerolineaceae; genus Leptolinea. The sequence continues at coordinate 10,350 of CAYRHB010000033.1, read as the reverse complement.
GTCGATCCATCCGAAGTAAAAAAGAGAATTTCTAAAAAAACAACCCTGGTTTCTGTAATCTATGGAAATAATGAGGTCGGTACAATTAACCCGATTGCGGATATTGGGAGAATTTGCCGTGAGCTGGAGGTTCCATTCCACACAGATGCTGTACAGGCGGCTGCCCATCTTTCGATGGATATGAAACGAGATAATCTAAATTTGATCTCTGTTGGTGCCCATAAAATGTATGGGCCCAAAGGGGTGGGATTATTGGGATTGAATATGTTACCCGGATTGTTGCCATCACAGACGGGCGGGGGACAGGAATTTAATTATAGAGCGGGTACGCAAAATATCCCTTTGATTGTTGGTATGGCAAAAGCATTTTCCCTGGCACAAGAAGATATAGACAATCGCAACAATGAATTGATTTCCCTCCGCGATCAGTTGATATCAGGCGTGCTTGACCAAATACCTGATGCGTACCTGACCGGGCATCCCACTCTAAGGCTGCCCAATCATGCCAGTTTTGTTTTTTCTGGAATTGATGGGAACAGGTTATTAATATATTTGGATTCAAAGGGGTTTACCTGTTCTTCCGGTTCTGCGTGTAAAGTAGGCTCGTCGAAACCATCAGATGTTCTTCTATCCATGGGACTTACCCCTGAGCTTGCCATTGGAAGTCTGCGGATTACACTCGGTAAAGAGACCACTACTGACCAGATCAATAGTCTGATCTCTGCACTTGAATTATCAGTACAACAGTTGCGACAATGACAGAAAGAGAAACTGAAAAAGTAGTTGTCGCGATGAGTGGTGGGGTTGACAGCTCGGTGGCAGCTTTTTTATTGACTCAACAGGGTTTTGATGTCACCGGAATCATGCTTCGCCTGTGGACAGAACCGGGGAAGGAATGTGAGAATTCATGCTGCACTCCCGATTCCGTTGCAGCCGCAAGGCAGGTGGCTGCCATTCTTGGTATCCCGTTCTATGTAATTGATATCAAAGATATGTTCCGGCGTGAAATCGTTGATTCTTTTATTGATGGATATCGCAACGGGATAACGCCCAATCCATGTGTGCGTTGCAACCAAATTATTCGATGGGGATTTTTATTGAATGAAACCAAAAATATCGGCGCATCCTTCCTGGCAACCGGGCATTACGCGCGCGTAAAATCAAATCCTGATGGTACAACACAGTTGTTAAAAGGTCTTGATCACACAAAAGATCAATCTTATGTATTATCAGGTCTTTCAATGGATCAATTACGGTCAACCCAGTTGCCGATCGGTGGGCTTCAAAAATCAGATGTAAGAGAGATCGCCCGTTCCAACAATTTACCGACAGCAGAGAAAGAAGATAGCCAGGATCTGTGTTTTTTGGCTGGCAGTGACTACCGGAATTTCCTCCGAAGATATGCTCCAGAAATAAGCCACTCAGGACCCATTCTGGACACAGCAGGGAATATCCTGGGAGAGCATTCCGGTTTGTCCGAATATACGATTGGACAACGAAAGGGGCTTGGAGCCTTTCTGGAACCCTATTATGTGATCAGAAAAGAAATTGGTACAAACTCACTAATAATTGGCAAGAAAGATGAACTGGGTTCTGATGAGTGTTTGCTGAAGGGAATGAATTGGATCCTGAATCCATCAGATTCCATTCCCAATGAGGTTGAGATCAAAATCCGGTATAAAGCTCCACCTGAGCCCGCAAAAATATCTACTCGTGAAGATGGCACAGTTCTTGTAAAATTCGAAAGAAAGTTACGTGATATCACCCCCGGTCAACAGGCTGCAATCTATATAGATGACAACTGTCTGGGCGGAGGATTAATATCTCAGGTTTTAGATTAATGACCCTTCCGGCACTCCTGTTTGGTTTTCTGATATCAACATTGATGGGCGCTGCCTTCCATTTATGGAAAGGTGGCGGATTCTCCAAGCTTATGACCGATCTATTCGTTAGTTGGATTGGATTCTGGTTGGGTCATTTCGCCGGTGTGTCAGCCGGTTTGGCTATTGGAACCCTGGGTCCGCTACGACTTGGTTCAGCTGTTGTAGGAGCAGTCATTTTCCTGTCCCTCGGATACTGGTTATTCCAGGAAGAACAACCTGTTAAAAAGTAAAACCTCCCCGGAGATTAACGGGGAGGTTTCTTTTAATAAAAGCGATTATATCAATTTGACGTGGACAGCCTGCAAACCTTTCGGGCTCTTCTCAATAGAAAATTCAACTTTCTGACCTTCTTCGAGGTTCTTGAATCCCTCAGCATCAATCGCCGAGTAGTGGACGAACACATCGGGGGCACCGTTACGCTGTATGAAGCCGTATCCCTTGCTTGTGTTGAACCACTTTACAGTGCCGGTTTCGCTATCGCTCATTAGAATACACTCCTGATACTAAAACGGATGGTTGATTGGCCTCTGTGACTACGACAAATCAAGGATGCCGGCAGGCTTAAAACAAAAAACCCCGGCCTGTGGCACGGTTAAACAGACCGGTCCCCTCTTCTTTGATCTAAGTACACAATCGCCATACTGCAATTATTCTATGAAAATGGAATCTACTTGTCAAGCGCCATTTTTAATAATGAGTCATTATCCACACAAAAAGCGTTTCGCCAGCTTTTTGCAGACTGTTTAGATTCACGTTTTCCAGATCATCCGACGTTGTATGCCAGTAGGGATCAATAATATCAATTAAATCGACAGATGAGACTCCTGCTTCGTAAAATGGGACATGATCATCTATGATCCCGCGTTTCGAAGGGTCAAGAAAACTCTCCCCATATCCAAGGTCGGTCGCGACTGTCTGGATTTCCTGATACATTTCGCGATTCGAATTTTCCGGTGGTTGAATAGTCTGAAGATGTCCACCCACCATATCTACCAGTACCATTTTTTCGGGCAGATCCGAATTACTTTTGACAAATTCCATACTACCCAGAATCCATTGCCAACCGGGAATATTTCCCTGATCTTCAATATCAAAGAAGGCAATTCCGATCCCTTCAGATTTACCCGGCGGCAAAATACGAGCCAATTCCAGAAGAATAGCCGTGCTAGACCCGCCATCATTAACCCCGGGGACCGGGTGGTTCCGAAGTCTACTATCCAGATCCTGATCGGCAACAAGTCTTGAATCGTAATGACTGCCCAGCAACAGTTTCATTGGTCCGGATCCATGCCGGGCGTAAATATTATGGAATTCATGTCCATTGATCATTCCGGATTGAATATCCACTGTCCACCCCAATTCCCGCATTTGATCAGCCAGATATTCCCTTGAATACAGATGGGCAGTTGATCCGGGTACCCTTGCACCGTTTGCCTGCAGGTCTGCCAGATACGAAAAAGTCTCAATTGAACTAAAACCGTTGCGAGAGACAGGAAACTTCAACGCAGATAACAGAATACAGAAACCACTGAAAAATATACACAAAAATCTCAAAATAAATTGTTTCTGATTTTTCATTGATGCCTCAATATGTCCAGATGCGATTCTATGAAACTATCCATTGCACGGGAAGCACGTGAAACATGGCGCGCTGCCCTTTCTAGCCTGGGGACAAATCCATCCACCAATTCGGGTAACAATCCGAAATTTGCTTTCATCGGTTGGAATGTCTCTTCCGGACAAACAGATATATATTCACACAAAGCACCTATCATCGTAGATGGAGGAAAATCTATTAGTTCCATCCCTTGAATGTAATTGGCCGCATTAATCCCGGCCAAAAGCCCCGACGCAATATTCCCCAGATACCCCTCTATTCCAATTATTTGTCCGGCTATAAACAGATCAGGTCGTTTCTTCGATTGAAGGGAAGGATGCACGATAACTGGTGCACAAAGATAGGTGTTTCTATGCATTTGCCCGAAGCGGGCAAATTCCGCATTTGACAATCCCGGGATCATACGAAAAACCCGTTTCTGTTCCTGAAAAGAAAGGTTCGTTTGGAACCCGACCATATTGTAAAGTGTGGCAGCCAGATTCTCCTGCCGAAGCTGCAATACGGCATACGGTCGCTGGCCGGTTCGTGGATCAACCAGACCTATAGGTCGCATGGGACCGAAAGGCAATGTTTTTTCACCCCTTAAAGCAATGACTTCAACTGGCAGGCAGGCTTCAAAATACTTCCCTTTCCCTGTGTGAACACCATCATTAATTCCATTTTCAAATTCCTTTAATTTGATCCGCGTCGCTGAAATCAATTCTGCATAGAAGATTTCAAACTCAGTTTTCGATAACGGACAATTTACATAATCATCGGTTTGGCCTTTTTCCTTTGCGAATCTGGAAGCCTTGAAAGCAATGGAAAAATCGATGGAATCTCCATAAATGATTGGCGCAATCGCATCAAAGAAAAAAAGGTTGTTTCTACCTGCAAATTCACTCAGTGCTCCAGTCAAAGCACTGCATGTCAGCGGTCCGCTTGCAATTATGGCTGGACCTTCAGGGATATCTCTTACCTCTCTTCTGATTATTTTTATTCGAGGATGGCTTTCAACAGCATGATTGACATTTCGGCTGAACTCTTTTCTGTCAACAGAAAGCGAACCTCCGGAGGGAACTGACGTTTTCCTGGCTATTTGCAGGAGGAGAGAATCATTCTTTTCCAATTCGGAGATCAGTAAACCGGATGCTCTATCTGGTAGAGATGAACCCAGGGAATTGGAACAAACCAATTCTGCCAGATCACCGGAGGAGTGGGCAGGGGTTCCAATTCTCGGTCTCATTTCGTATAGATTTACCCATATTCCACGTTTTGCCGCCTGATATGCAGCTTCGCATCCAGCCAATCCCCCTCCGACAATCGTCAATGTAGTGTTCTTTGTCATGTATTCTATGATTTTACCCGAAAGTGTTTGGCACAGAACTTGCAATTGTATCTCTGTAAGGATATACTGTTCGGAAGGCTAGGGATGCTATGTTTCAAACTCACCAACAATCTCTTCGACCATTAACCACGGCTCATCTGGCGCAGACTATGACATTACTTAGTCTTACGGCCGATGAATTGCGTGAACAAATTGAATCTGAATTGGCTTCAAATCCTGCGCTTGAATTAATTGAAGAGCGCAGGTGTCCCATGTGCCACAAATTGCTTCCTCCAAGAGGTACGTGTCCCACCTGCAGTTCGCCAAAATCCGAAGTGGTTGAAGAGCCTATTGTTTTTGTATCACCACGTGAAGATTTCAACTTCAGCAGTGGAACAAGCAGTGAAGAAATGCCAGAGGATAATTATTCCTCAACAGTTGAGGATCTCCCAACTTTTGTTCTTCGGCAGATTGCTTCGGAATTGGACAATTCCGAAAGGACAATCGCGGCTTATTTCCTGACCCACCTGGATGATGATGGACTCTTGACCATCCCATTAATTGAAATTGCCCGTTACTTCCATGTTCCCGTATCGAAAATCGAAGTAATTCAGAAAAAGATTCAACACGCCGAACCTTTTGGCGTTGGATCCTGTTCTCCACAGGAAGCACTGTTGGTTCAATTGGATATGTTATCTGAATCGCAAGAAATTCCCTTATTGGCACGACCAATGATCGAAAAAGAGATGGCCTTATTATCCCGTCATCAGTACGCTGAATTGGCCAGAGCGTTTAAAGTCAGTTTACGTACGGTCCACCAAACCGTAACCTTCATTAGTGAAAACTTAAACCCGTTCCCGGCTCGTTCCCACTGGGGCGATGTCCGGCAGGCGACTGAGACGCCTCCTCAGGTATACCATCGTCCTGATATTTTAATGAGCTACCTGAATGAGGATTCAACGAAGCCGCTGGTCATTGAGATCATCATGCCTTTGAATGGTACATTACGGGTAAATCCCATGTTCAGATCAGCCATTCACGAAGCGGATCAAGAAAAAAAGGAAGACTGGAAGAATGATCTGGAGAGGGCATCTCTTTTTGTGAAATGCCTGCAACAGCGTAATCACACAATAACGCGCCTGATGCAACGGGTAGCCTCCCTGCAGCGGAATTTCATTTGCCGGGGGGAAAAATACCTGAAACCGGTCACCCGCGCCCAACTTTCCATCGAACTGGGTGTGCATGAATCAACCATCTCACGGGCTGTGGCAAATAAGGCCGTTCAACTCCCGAATGGTCGAATCGTCCCATTGGCCATGTTCTTTGATCGTTCGTTGAATGTACGTAAAGTTTTGAAAGAGATTATTGAAAAAGAAGGTCGTTCTTTAAGTGATACGGAAATTTCTGAGTTATTATCAAAGCAGGGGTATCAGGTCGCCCGGAGAACTGTGGCAAAGTACCGTGCCATGGAAGGGATTCTCCCCGCACATCTGCGGAGACCGACACCCGGAGTTGGATGAACGAAGCTAATCCCAATAATCAGATCAGCCCATCCTTAAGCCGCCCTAAAAACCCGGGAAACCAGGAGTTTTCTTATCTTCTGAATGCATTCTCGGAAGCGGCGGTTGTTTTGGATTTAAAAACTCTGTACATTTACCAATCCAATCCGGCCTTTATTCAACTAACCGCATTCTCGCAAATTGAACTGGCAGGCATGTCCATTGTGGATATCCTGCCGGATTTTTCCATGGATTTCTTTTCCTCCGGAGAACCGCTCACGGCAAATCTCTCCAGAAGAAAACGAAATCCCATGCCTGTAATAGTTCAAGGAAGCTTGCTTAATCCGGAGCAATCCTGGGGATTACTTACATTTATCCCTGAAGCCAAACATGCTGAATCTCAGGGAGCCTGGCAATCAGACCTTTTTCAGGGATTTACAGATCTGGCTACTATTCGGGAAGAACCCACCCTGGAAAAATCATTGATAAAAGGATTTGGGATCACTCGCCTGATTTCTCGTGCCCGAATGATCTGCATGTATAAAGCAGATAGCCAGCAGCCGCGATTAATCCGGATTTCATTCGACAAACATTCCGAAATATTCCCCGAGATTCTGCCCTCCAATGACCTTGTTCAACTCTCCACACCTTCTCTATGGATTCCCGGTAAGAAGGTAATGGCAGAGTTACAACGGGCCGCGTTGGTTTCCAACTTGAGTTATGTTTCAACAATTCCGTTGGGGCAAAAGAATGCGCTTTTTGGATTATTGGTCGTTGGTGACCAGGATTCATCTCCACCTGACCGTCTTGAAAATATCATGATGGTCCTTTCCTCGCACTTAACAGCAGCGCTTCAGCACTATATTCTCATTGATAATCTACGGAAAGAGGTACAACACCAGAAGCTGACCGCAGATATTCGAGGTACCATTTTTGAGCACAGCCAGGAAGGTATTCTTTATATATCGACTGACCTTCATATCATTGAGATCAACCCGGCTGCAGAATGGATGCTTCAATACGCAGCCTGGGAAGTCAAAAACCAGCCCGTATCCAATGTGATCATAGGGCCGGATCGTTTGATGACTGTTCTCGAATCCTGCCTGCAGGGTATGCCAACCCACAATATGGGGAACGTGTCAGTGCATCGGAGAAATGGGCAATCGTTTCCGGCTCATGTACAGGTCTTACCTGTTCTGAAGGACAAAGAAGTCATTGGAATTGTCATGTTTATTCGTGATATCAGCGAGCATGAACAAATTCGCCTCAGAAGTCAACAATTGGAACAACGAGCTTTGCTGGGCGAGTTTACAGCCATTTTCGCTCATGAAGTCAGAAATCCCATTAATAATATCTCTACCGGATTGCAATTGATTTCAGCCCGGCTTCCTGAAGAAGACGTAAATATTGATGTATTGAATCGAATGCTTGGAGATTGTACCCGCCTCGACCATCTTATGGAATCAATTCTGGCATTCTCAAAACCACAGGAATTGCGCCTGGAGAAAATTAATATCGACCAGTTCCTTCAACGTATACTGGATCGCTGGCGCCCCCGTTTGACCCGGGTAAATGTTCAACCTTTCTTTTCAGCCGCCCAGAATATTCCTCAGATCAATGGGGATCCACGTGCGCTGGAACAGGTATTTACCAATTTAATCTCGAATGCAATAGATGCCATGAGCCAGAATGGAGGGACATTGGCAATCCATGTAAATCCAGACCACAGCCTTCCCAACCGGCCGCAGGTAGAAATTCGAGTATCTGACAATGGGCCGGGGATTCCTGATGAAATCAGTGAACGAATGTTTGAACCTTTTGTCACAACAAAATCACATGGTACCGGGTTGGGATTAGCCATAACAAAAAGAATTGTGACTGCCCATCAGGGCAATATCACGGTAAAATCTTTTCCCGGGGGAACCATCTTCCACGTCTATCTTCCAGCGTGCAACGGAGAATAACATATGGGTACAAATGTATTAATTGTCGATGATGAGGAAAACGCCCGCCGGAATATTGGGGACTATTTGACTGCCAAGGGATACGAAGTGACTGGCGCGGGAACCCTAAAAGAAGCTCGTGAGTTGATTATGAACGGAGTGGGAGATGTCATTCTTCTCGACGTTCAGCTCCCGGATGGATATGGTCCAAATCTTCTCTATGAAGTGGATTCCCTTCCTGCTCGTCCACCCATTATTGTAATCACCGGCTATGGAGATATTGAAACAGCCGTTGATGCCATGAAGAATGGAGCGCATGATTTTCTTACCAAACCGGTAAAAATGCCCCAACTTGAACAATCAATCGAGCGTGCACAAGAAATTGTTTCCATGCGCCGTGAACTGGCGTACCTTAGACAGAAACAGAAAAACATTGACTTCATTGTTGGTCAAAGCGAAAAAATGAAAAAGGTGGTTGAATATGCCCACCGGGCTGCACAGGCTTCTGTATCAGTTCTGATCACGGGAGAGACTGGAACCGGTAAGGAAGTTTTGGCGCAATTCATACACAAATCCGGTCCCAGATCTAACAAACAATTTGTTGCGATCAATTGCGCTGCCATTCAACCCACAGTTTTGGAATCTGAATTATTTGGTTATGAAAAAGGCGCCTTCACCAGCGCTGATACAAGAAAACATGGATTAATGGAAATCGCCGATGGTGGTGTTCTCTTTTTGGATGAAATTTCAAAGATGCCATTGGAGATACAGTCCAAATTATTGCGCGCTGTGGAAGAGAAAGCATTCCGTCGCGTGGGCGGTACATCAACAATCAAGGTGGATATTCAGGTTATTTCAGCTTCCAATCGCGATCTGGTGAAGATGATGAAAGATGGTGAGTTTCGTGAAGACCTCTTTTATCGGCTTAAAGTTGTCGATCTTGACCTTCCACCAATGCGTGAAAGGAAGGAAGATATACCTGAACTTGTAGGTTTTTTCATGCGTGAACAAAATGCCCGTCAAGGTCTGAATATTACGGATATTTCCCCTCGGGCTTTACAGGCATTAATGACTTATGACTGGCCGGGAAACATCAGAGAGCTGAATCATGATATTGAACGGGCAATGCTCTTTTGTGATGATCCTGTTCTGGATATTAATCATCTTCCTTTGGATATTGTAAAAACGAAAAAATAGACCGTGGCATATTAATTGCAACATCCTCCTGAGAAAGCATTTCGGGAGGATGTTTTATGTCCATATTCTCAGTGACTGATATTTTCATGGGAATGTCGGTATTTCTTTTTATTATCGGCATTTTTTCCATTGCTTCGGGAATTTTCATCCTCGTTGCCAAAGTGGCAGGCGGGGATCTTCGCACAATTGCCCGCCAAACAACCGCGCTTGCCCAAAAAGGTCTCACAGAAGAAGTGAGCGGGTTGGTTGGAAACGCGACCGCATTGATCGCTGCTGTAAATGACCTCGTTAAAACCACATCTGGAATAGGGATATTTCTCATAATTATTGGAATTGTCGCGATCGGATTTGCCATGGGTATTCTGACCCAGGTTAGTTAATGAAAGTATCTCGGAGAGAGACATGCAATCTGCAGATATAGTCACTTCCCTAAAGCAGGTATTCAGTGAAAATGACGCATCAACTCTAATTGCGGCTTTAAGGCAAGATGAGTTGGTCTGGAATGCCTTGCAGGATGCCAACCTGGCAGTAAAAATAGTTCAGAATCCTCATCATGACCTTGAATCCTGGTCACCGGCTGCCATCTTCTGCCTGTCCGAATCCTTGCCAAAGCCGGAGGATTTGAAGAATTTAAGTTTAGGAATTGAAGGTGTCACCCGGCAACAGGCTATTGATCTGTTTGAGAAAATAGGCAGGGGTGGAAACAAACCAAAGAACCTACAGGAAGCCGGTTTTGCCGCTCTGGCTCTGCGTGAGAGAAGAAAACTTGTAAAAAGCTGGGACAACCTGGCAGATGAAATTCAAAATGAAGACTATGGTTCTTCTTCCGGGATAATGGATCGTTGGAAAACTATTATCTCCATTATTACCGGACTGGTACCGGATGAGGAAGCCTTATTTAGTG
>CAYRHB010000032.1:0-30375 GCA_964424035.1 uncultured Leptolinea sp. | reverse complement strand
AACCCACCTCTGGAGACTTCTGACTTGAATTTACAGAAAAAACGTTGCGTAATCATAAATTGTTAACATCCGGCACAAGAGTTTTTTTGCTGTATCCTACACAATGTTATACTTGATTCAGTACTCATTGATACACGTTATGGGGATTTTGAGTTAAAAAACAAATATTCATATCCATTTTACATTTCATCGCAGAGGATCATATGGATAAAAAATCTAAAACCTGGTTTTTCCAAAGGATGTGGTTTTGGTGGCTTATCATCCTTATTTCAGCCTGTCTGGTATATTTTTCAGGTATTTCCCATGAATCCATCTGGTGGGACGAATCATATTCCGCATTCATGGCCAGACATTCAGCCTCTGAAATCTTGCACTTTATCCATACGGATAATCATCCTCCGCTTTACTACCTGTTGGTTAACCTTTCGATCAACCTGTTCGGTGACTCCGCTTGGGCATTGCGCCTTCCATCCGCCCTTGGTGCTTTCGGGATGATCGCACTTGGTGCCGGGCCGGTTCGCCGCATCCTGGGCAATAAAACAGCATTGATCTATGCCTTACTGGCATTGTTTACTCCTGTTCTATTGATCTATGCTCATGAAGCCAGAATGTACAGCCTTGCCAACCTTACTGTAACAGCTTCCGCCTTGTATGGTTTTCTGGCGGCAAGAGACAATCGAAAATTTGATTGGATACTTTTCGGAATATTCAGCCTGGCATCTGCTTATCTTCATTATTATGGACTGATGGCCGCCTTTTTTTTCCATCTCATCCTGTTTATCCGGATAGTATGGAAAAAGAGAAACCTGTTAAAAACATACCTTGCATGCGCCTCTATTATCATTTTGGGCTACCTTCCATGGATTCTATTGCTTATCCAACAAATACAGAATGTCAGGGGAGGTTTCTGGGTTAGCGCGGTTTCGCTCGAAGGTATCTTCAACGCGTTAATTCAACCGTTCGCCTATAAAGAAATTTTTCCTCCAGTATTGCCGGGCATGATCGTTTTACTCATAACTTCATGGGTGGTGATTATCACAGGTCTGGTTCTTGTGATCAAAAAACCAGTTGACGGAAAAAGATTCTTCGCCTTATTGATCCTGTTGGTTTTTTTCTTGACCTTCATCACACCAATAATCATTTCACTGTTCTTCAATCCAATTTTTTATGAAAGATACATCATTATCCTGGATGGTCTTTTTTTGTTACTCCTTAGTTTGGGGGTGAGCCAATTGCCACAAAAATGGCATCAGGTCGTCTTTCTGGCAATATTTGCCATTTTAAACACTTTCACGATTAAGGATATTTATATACAGCACTTCAATTATCCGATGAAGCAATTAGCCACGGCCTTAATTGATGAAATAAAACCGGGCGATCTCATCATTACTTCAGAACAATACTCCATGGGACCGGCGCTATATTATTTTCCACAGGCAACCCATTACTATTCAAATAATAGTATTGAAAAACAATGGGAACAGGTACTGGAACCTCTGGCGCCTCATTTACACAAAGATGATGAACGGGAACAGCTATTGTCCACCCACAAGTCGTTCTGGTATATCAACTGCAATACCGGCAGCACGAAAAATATCGCGACTATTCTAAAAGGAATCAAGGGATGGGAAGCCTCAGGAGATCCCAGAGTATTCTCTGAACCTTATGCCAAATTCAACTTTACAGCAACGAAGTATGAATACACCGGCCGGGATCCAGACCTCAAACAAGGTTCCTTAAACTTGCACCTCACCGGTTTGAAACCTTCAGGAAATCTTTTGATCCTGATGTACAACAAAGCACCAATGGATGAGCATACCTACAATTCATTTTATGTGAATTTCAGGGAAACCGAATTGACATTCCCGATTGATGGCCTACCGTTTGGTGAATATGCCGTGGTTGTCTACCATGATGAGAATATCAATTATTACCCTGATTATGATAACGCGACGCAACTACCCAAAGAAGGCATCGGAATAATAAACTGGGAGCGACTGGATTTGCAGTCTGTCCAAACCAGTTTCAATTATGACAATCTTAAATTTGACTTTCACGAAAAAGAAGAAACGGTAGAAGTTCCCATGTTTTATCCTCCATTTACTATTCTCCGGCCAGAATAGATTTTGTATTTTTTATCGAAATTGAATTGACTCAATGCTTAACGTTCATTGTATACTCGGGTTAATCATGACTACAGAGAGACCCGAACATGACCAAAACTTCTGCCATCACCCCTGAAATCCGGGACTGCATCCGCCGCGCGCTGGCTGAAGATATCGGTACCGGTGACGCGACCACCAACGCCATCGTGCCGGAAGACGCCGTGATGAAGGGGCGTATCATTGCCAAACAGAACGGCATCATCGCCGGGTTGGATGTGGCGCGGGCGGTTTATGAGCTGGTCGATCCGTGGGTGTCATTCACCGCACAGGTTGAGGAGGGTGCTCACGTGGAAAACCTGTCCCTGCTGGCCCGTGTGGAAGGTCCTGCCCGGGCTTTGCTGACCGGTGAACGCACCGCACTTAACTTTCTGGGGCGCATGTCCGGCATCGCCACCATGACCCGGCAATATATGGATGCCATTTCCGGTACAAAAGCCGTCGTTCTGGATACACGCAAAACGGCACCCGGTTTGCGCGACCTGGACAAACTGGCCGTCAAACGCGGCGGCGGGAGAAACCACCGTCACGCTTTATATGATATGGTGCTGATCAAAGACAACCATATCGATTTTGCGGGGTCCATCACAAAAGCCGTGGAAATGGCACGTGCCCATGCCGGCAACCTGGAAATCGAGGTGGAAACCCGTACCCTGGAGGATGTATCCGAAGCGTTATCTCTGGGTGTCGAATGGATCATGCTGGATAACATGAGCCCCACGATGATGCGTGAAGCCGTCCAAATGGTGAACGGCCGTGCCAGGCTGGAAGCCTCCGGCAACATCACGCTTGAAACCATCCGCGCCGCCGCCGAAACCGGCGTGGATTTCATCTCCGTCGGCGCCCTCACCCATTCTGTAATCGTTTTTGACGTGAGCTTTAAATATGAAGGTAAATAACCCATGAACGCACAACAAATGTATGAACATCTGAAACGCATGGTCGGGGATGCCGTACCGGACGGCGAAATCCGCTATAAGTCGGAAATCGCTGTAGAGATCAACCGCTTGAAGGTGGAACGTAACGCGGTGATCCTCGGCCATAATTACATGGAACCCATCCTCTACAATTCAATATCCGACTATGTGGGTGATTCACTGGAACTCAGCCGCAGAGCCGCCGCCACCGATAAAGATGTGATCGTATTCTGCGGCGTCAAGTTTATGGCAGAGACCGCCAAGATCCTCAATCCGTCCAAGACGGTGCTGCTTCCCGCGGATGCCGGCTGCTCGCTGGCGGCCAGTATTACCGCCGCTGATGTGCGCGCCCTGAAAGAACGCTTCCCCGGTGTGCCGGTGGTTACGTACGTCAATACCTACGCCGATGTAAAAGCCGAATCGGATATCTGCTGTACATCGGGGAATGCCGTCGCGGTGGTTGAATCGCTCGGTTCGCAGACCGTCATTTTCCTGCCGGATGAATTTCTGGCAGGAAATGTAGCCCGTGAGACCGGCAAGCACATCATTTTCCCGACATTGAACAAGCCGTCTTCGTCATCCACAGATCTGGACTACCAGATGATCGGTTGGAAAGGCCGCTGCGAGGTGCATGAAAAATACACTCTGGATGACATCAAACGCGTGCGCGAACAATATCCGGACGTACTCATTCTGGCCCACCCGGAATGCAGCCCGGAAGTTACCGCAGCCTGCGATTTTTCCGGCAGCACCATGGCGATGATCAAATATGTGGAAAATACCCCCGCGCCGCATTACCTGCTGCTTACCGAGTGCTCCATGGGAGACAACATTGCGGCAGCTAATCCGGATAAGAATATGCTGCGCCTGTGTATGGTGCGCTGCCCTCATATGAATCAGATCACCATGGAGAATACGCTGGATTCTCTTAAACAAAATAAGATCGTGGTTGAGGTACCGGAAGAGATCCGCGTGAAAGCCGTACGAGCGGTGGAGAGGATGATTGCCATTGGCTGAAAACAGGGTACACCTGGAAACATCAAATGTTCTGATCATCGGCTGCGGCATTGCCGGGGCAACAGCGGCATTACGGCTGGCTGAGGATCCAGATTGCAAGATACTGGTCATCACCCGTGATCCCGATCCGCGCGAATCCAATTCGAAATACGCCCAGGGTGGTATTGTCGGGCGTGGTTTGGATGACAATCCTGACCTGCTGGTAAAAGACGTTCTTTCAGCCGGCGCGGGTGCCAGCTCACCCAATGCCGCCCGTATCCTGTCAGAAGAAGGTCCGGGTTTAATCAGGGATATCTTGATCGAAAAGGCAGGGATCCAGTTTGACAGTGAACCGGATGGCGAGCCTGAATATGGCCGTGAAGCCGCCCATTCCCGGCGGCGCATCCTTCATGTGGGAGATGGAACCGGGCAGGCAATCATTGACGGACTGGTGGCAGCCATGCAGCGCTGTCCGAACATCACCATACTCCCGAATATGACGGCTGTCGACCTGATCACATTTCCCCACCATTCCCGCGACCCGCTGCTCACATACGATCCACTGGTATGCCACGGCGCATTCGCCTTCGATCGCAAAGCCCGCACTGTTCACCGCTATCTGGCAGACATGACCATTCTGGCCACCGGCGGCATCGGACGCATCTATCGCAACACATCCAATCCTGCCGGCGCACGCGGAGACGGCTTGGCCATGGCTCACCGGGCGGGCGCACGGATCGTCAACGCGGAATACGTGCAATTCCACCCCACAACCCTGGTGACCCCCGGCGCCGAAGGCTTCCTGATCAGCGAAGCCGTGCGCGGTGAAGGCGGGATCCTGTTGACGCCTGACGGGCGGGCCTTCATGGCAGATTATTCCCCCCAGTGGAAGGACCTCGCCCCCCGTGATGTAGTGGCCCGCGCCATTCACCATCAGATGGAAACCTATGGTTATTCGTATGTTCTTCTGGACATTGCCACCCACATGGAAGCGGATGCCATCCGTGAACGTTTCCCGAATATCTACGCTACCTGCCTGAAGGCTGGTATTGATATCACCAAGGATCCTATCCCAGTCGTTCCTGCCGCGCATTACTTTTGTGGTGGTGTTCTGGTGGATGAGTGGGGCCGTACAGATATTGATAATTTATATGCCGTCGGAGAGATCAGCTGCACCGGATTACACGGCGCCAACCGGTTGGCCTCCACATCACTCCTGGAAGGTCTCGTCTGGGGAAACCGTGCCGCGCTTCAAATCACCCGCCAATTGAAAGAATGCGCCGGGCAGTGCCTGCCCGCCCGTGATGAAATTCCACAATGGGATGAAAGCGGCCTGTTTGAAGATGCCGACTCCGCATTGATTCAGGGGGATATGCAGACCATCCAGAATATCATGTGGCATTATGTCGGTCTGGCGCGCAGTGAAGAACGCCTTTCACGTGCCATCCGTGAACTGCGCCATCTGTGGAACGAAATTGAAACCTTCTACCGCACCACAAAACTCAGCGACGGGTTGATCGGCCTGCGAAATGCCGTGGAGGTCGCATTGATCATCGCGCAGGCTGCGCTGCACAACCGCCACAGCCGCGGGTGTCATTACCGGGAAGATGCAGCCAACGCCGAAGGCGACCGGTTGATCTGACGGTTCAATACTTTTCCATATAAACAGCCATCTCATCCCAGGCCGGTGTTTCAACACCGGCTTTCTGTTTAAGCAGGCAAAAATCACCGTATAGGCGGTGCATCTCCTCAGGGGCAGACATTGCATGGTCACTGGCAGCCAGCCTGCCCAGAGGTGTAGCTGCCATGAGTCTTAACATCCAGTAATACCGGGTTCGATCCCTTTGCAGGAAACCTTCATCTTCCGGCGGTATGATCGGGTATCCGGCTGCTTTTACGATCCGGTACGCATCATCGATAGCATCGATCATCCGATTCAGCATTTTCGGACTCCAGGCAATCCGGCGCAGATCCCCATCCGAAAAATAGCAGGCGAAGACGATGGGAAGAATGAAAGCTGCGTGGCACTTCAGCCAGGCATCCATGACATCGATAAATTCCAGATGATATCTGGTCGCAGAAAAAACCTGTCTGATCTTCTGATCGAATTCTTCATCTTTTTCAAGGCTGCCCAGCGTCATATATCCGGTTCCCATGTGGATACTGATAACTCTGCCTGCTTCTCTTCGACCGGCACTGGCTTGAAATCCAAATGCCAGCCGCTTCTGAACAGGGCTATTGGAATGGACCAATTCTGCTGTTTCAACCGCCGTCGGGTTGTTTCCCACCAGTACAAAATCCCGGCATCCCGTACAGGCGCTGATCTCAGGCAGGACCGCATCCAATTGCTGACGCTGCACAACTACAAAACACAGATCGTACATATCAGAAGGTGCAAGCTTCTCAACCAGCGGGAGGCGGTCTGTAGTTGTGCGAAGTTGAAGAAAATGGCGGATCACCAGTCCATGTTCACGCAGATCGTCCAATCGCTTCCCCCTGGCCAGCAGGGTCACATCATTTCCACCACGGTGAAGAACATGTGCCAGATAACTACCCAGAACACCCGCTCCATATACAAGAATTTTCATATTTCATTCCATTTATTACTATGTGCTAAATTTCATATTAGCTTATATCATTCTAGCACATATGCAGAATTCCGGGAATAATGGCACTTCTTTCGAATCAACCAATTTAGATTTCTTTCATATTTCTTATACAGAAAACCGGCGAAAGATCCGGTATCCGTGTTACCACCCTTCGATAAATGGGTATAATCCTTTCAGATTATCGTACTGGTTGAATTTTAATATCCAATTTTACAGGTTATGTTAAAAATATGGTTTAAGGAAAGAGGACACTATGACGGAATATGATCTTGTTGTTATCGGCGCCGGACCCGGTGGATATGTGAGCGCAATCCGCGCTTCTCAGCTTGGTTTGAAAACAGCCATCATCGACAAACAATGGATGGGGGGAGTGTGCCTGAATGTTGGTTGCATTCCATCCAAAGCGCTGCTCAAGAATGCCGAACTGGCGCATACATTGCGTCACAGGGCAAAAGATTTCGGCATTTCGTTCGAAAACTTACAATTTGATTACAGTGCAGCCGTTAAACGCTCCCGTCAGGTTTCCAACCGCCTGACCAAAGGCGTTGGTTTCCTAATGAAGAAAAATAACGTGGATGTCTTCATGGGAAACGCAGTCTTAAAGAACAAGACCACCGTTTCCGTGACAGACGCCGATGGAAAAACACAGGACCTGACAGCAAAAAATATCATCATCGCCACCGGTTCCCATTCAACACCCATTCCGGGTGTGGCCATAGACGGTGAAAAAGTTGTTTCCTATCAGGAGGCAATCCTGCAGGAAAAACTGCCTGCTTCCGCCATCGTGATTGGCGGTGGAGCCATTGGTCTTGAATTTTCAACCGTCTGGAATTCCTTTGGCAGCCAGGTGACAATTGTTGAGATGCTGCCGCATATCGCACCGTTGGAAGATGAAGAAGTCAGTGTTGAGTTGGAAAAAGCATTTAAAAAGAATGGCATTAACGTGTTGACCGGCCACCGTGTTCTGTCAGTTGAAACCACTAAAAGCGGTGTAAAGGTCAAAGTCTCCAGCGCTGAAGGTGAAAAGATGCTGGAAGCGGAACAAGCTCTGGTGGCTATTGGATTCAAACCCAATACTGCGGGGCTGGGACTGGAAAACGCCGGCGTCAAATTGACAGATCGCGGGCATATTGAAATCGATGATCACATGGCCACCAACGTCTCGGGCATCTATGCCATCGGCGATGTTACCGGAAAATTCCTGCTGGCGCATGTCGCATCAGCCCAGGGAATGATCGCGGCGGAAACCATTGCCAAACACGAAACCATCACACTGGATTATGCCATGACTCCCCGCGCCACCTATTGCTATCCCCAGGTAGCTTCCTTTGGTTACACCGAAGCGCAGGCAAAAGAAAAAGGTTATGAGATCAAGGTCGGCAAGTTCCCCTTCATTGCCAACGGCAAGAGCCTGGGGCTGGGTGAGACTGTTGGTTTTGCCAAGATCATCACCGACTCAAAATATGGTGAAATACTGGGTGCGCATCTTATCGGCCCTGAAGTGTCTGAATTGCTGCCGGAATTGACCCTGGCCCAGCGCATGGAAATGACGGCTGAAGATATTGCCCGCAATGTGCACGCACATCCTACTTTAAGTGAGGTTTTGATGGAAGCCGCCCACGGCGTGAGTGGTTCACCCATCCATATATAGAGTATGTTTCAGAATATCGTAAAAGTTCTGGGGGGAGACCCTCACAAACGAGAAATCCAGAAGATGGCTCCCGTTCTCGAGCAGATCAACCTGCTCGAGAACGAGTTTGAGGCTTTAAGCCGTGAAGCCCTGCGAAACAAGACAGATGAATTCAAGCAGCGCTTAAAAAATGGAGAGAGCCTTGACGACCTGCTGCCGGAAGCGTTTGCCGCGGTCAGGGAAGCCGGCAAACGTACCATCGGTCTGCGTCATTATGATGTGCAGATGATCGGTGGAATGAACCTGCACCACAGCAATATCGCGGAAATGCGAACGGGTGAAGGTAAAACCCTGGTAGCCACCCTGCCCCTCTATTTAAATGCCCTCACAGGACGGGGCGTGCATCTGGTTACCGTGAATGATTACCTTGCCCGTCGTGATGCCCGCTGGATGGCGCCGGTTTATCAGGCGCTCGGATTGACTGTGGGTGTGCTGCAGATGGCAACCCGCACAGAGAATGGCAAGAACGCCTTCCTGGTGGATCTTACCAAAACATCACCGCACGAAGACCAGCATCAGCTTCAGATGGTTTTGCGCGCCGAAGCGTACAAGGCGGATATCACATATGGAACAAACAGTGAATTCGGCTTTGATTACCTGCGCGACAATCTGACCATGCGGTTGAGTGACCGGGTGCAACGCGGTCATTACTATGCCATTGTGGACGAAGTCGATAATATCCTGATTGACGAAGCCCGGACCCCATTGATCATCAGCGGTCCGGCAGCCGACCAGGCGGAGTGGTATATCCGCATGTCCCAGGTTGTCCGCCAACTCCAACCGGAAGATTACGATATCAACGAGAAAGACCGCAATGTTTCATTAACCGAAATCGGCGAATCGCACGTGGAAGAGATCCTGGGTGAGACGCTGCGCGACCCCGATCGTCCGGAAGACATCACCCCCGAACAGGCTCAAAAATTGGGGTATCTGGAGCAGGCGCTGCGTGCCCAATTCCTCTTCCGCCGCAATAAAGATTACCTCGTACAGGCCGGAAAAGTTGTGATCGTGGACGAATTTACCGGGCGTCTCATGCCCGGCCGGCGTTGGTCAGATGGTCTGCACCAGGCCGTTGAGGCCAAGGAAGGCGTTAAAGTCGAAGCGGAAAACGTCACCTACGCCACCATCACCCTGCAGAATTACTTCCGTATGTACGAGAAGCTGGCCGGTATGACCGGTACGGCACTGACGGAATCGGAAGAGTTTTACAAGATCTACAAACTGGATGTTCTTCCCATCCCGACTAATCTGGAATACCAGGCTACAAAAACCAATTCTTCATTGGAAGAGGTCAGCTCGAAGGATGAAGATGGATATAAAGTGGCTTATTTCTCCTACCGGGATGATACCGAAAAGAAGCCCGTCTACTGGCGGCGGACCGATTATCCCGATGTCGTATATCGCTCGGAAGAAGCCAAATTGCGGGCCATATCCCTGGAGATCGTAGAACGGCATATTAAAGGGCAGCCGATCCTGGTTGGTACGACATCGGTTGAACATAGCGAACTTCTGGGTGACCGCCTGCGCGCGGAACCGGTCCGGACTCTACTTCAAGCCCTTATCATCCGTCAGGTATGGTTGGAAAAAAACAACCGGCAGGAAGAGGAGCGCGCTATTCCCGAACTGGCGTTCCTGAATACTCCCATCGATCAACTGAAGACACCTGATTTGCGCCAGTTCGCCCGTTCTCTGGATATGTCCATCAATATGGAAGAACCGGAGAACCTGGACCGCCTGGCCGCCTACCTGGGGATTGATGAGAGCCTCAAACCCCGCCTGGTAGGTGTTTTGCAGGCAGGAATTCCGCTCTCGGTTTTGAATGCCCGCAAGCATGATGAAGAATCGCAGATCATCGCCAGAGCCGGCGCCTTCGGTTCTGTGACCATTGCCACCAATATGGCCGGCCGTGGTGTTGACATCAAACTGGGCGGCGAATTGCCGGAAGATATTCTGGCTGATGTCAACCATGTACTGGCAAAAACCGGACTTGATCCCTACACGTTGAATAACGAAGAACGCCGGAGTGAATTACTCAAGGTTCCTCAAGAAGAATATGGTATTTACGAAGAAGCCGCCAGAGCGTTCCTCCAGTATATGGATGATATGGAGCGGGTCCGCGCTCTGGGAGGCCTGCATGTCATCGGATCAGAACGGCATGAAGCCCGGCGTATTGACAACCAGCTCCGCGGGCGTGCCGCCCGTCAGGGCGATCCCGGATCATCCCGTTTTTACCTGTCATTGAACGATGACCTGATGCGGTTATTTGGCGGACCCAATGTGGAAAACCTGCTTAAACGCCTGAATATCGACGAAAGCCTGCCGATTGAAAGTGGAATGGTCGGCCGTCTGGTCGAACAATCACAGGAACGGGTGGAAGGTTCCAACTTTGATGTCCGTAAACATCTGCTTGAATATGATGATGTCCTGAATACCCAACGTAAGCGTATCTACGCGCAGCGTGATATGGTCTTCACCAAGGAGGACTTGAGCGCAGACGTCATGGATATGCTGCACACGGAACTGGAAAACCGTATTCCAGCCGGTTTAAAGGACGAAGAAGGACCCTGGCGTCTTCTGGCTTACCTGGAAGAGATCCAACCGCCTCTCCGCTATGCCGATATCCAATACCCGTCTTTCAGTTTCCGACTGTTGGTCAATGAGATCCGCCGGCAGCTTCCCGGGGGTGAGTTTTCCCTGGAGAAGGTGAAAGATGCGCTTGTCAACACAGCCGACCGGGCTCTGGCTGCGGAAGATGAACATTTACTGCATAGTCTGGACTCGTTGCTGGAATCAACCGGCGTTTCCCTTCAAAACCAGATCGAAGACCGGTTGGAAATGCTGGATACCTATTTTGAAGGTATTGACGAAGCAGAAGAAGGCATGCCCCGTCGCCGGCCTCAGGAACTTCTGGAAGAGCTTTCCGGGTTGGTGCGTGTACCACTGCGTCTTCAGGGAGATAATCTCCGGCGGTTGGAAGAAGCCGATGAAGAGGTAAAAAATGCCATCCGGCAGCAGATCAATTCCACACTGCTGGCAATAACCGCCACCCGTGTGGTTGGCGGTCTGCGGCGCCGTCTGCCTGAGGCTGCGGAAATGCGTCTGACTGCCACCCCTGATTCAAACTGGAAGGACATTGCCGACCAGGTTTATGAGAAAACGGCTGACTTGTTAAATCAACGCCGTGACCGATTGTTTGGACCCTCCGGACAAATCCCGCGGGATATTGAAAGCCTGCTTGACCGTAGCGATGGCGGTGAATTGAGCGATGAATTCCTGATCAGTGCTCTGATGCAAACCGCCCAGGGTACGCGTACCATCTTCGACAAGAAAACACACCGTCAGATGCGCCAGGCAACCAATCGCCTGACCTATATCTACCTGGCAGCCCACCTGCTCGCATCCGTCCCGGCAGACCAGATGACCCGCACGATCGTTGAACACCTTGAGGGTGCGATTGACGCGCTGCGTTCCGCCATGGGATTGGCAGAATGGGATCGGTTCCAGCAGAATAACATCACCCTGTCACAGGTTGACCCGGCCGTTCAGGAAAAATTCATCGAAGCACTCGGTGAAGAACGTTATAGAAAATCCGCGGGTTCGCCCCTGAGTGAGATCGATGAGGATTTCAAATCCATCGCCTGTGAGGTAATTGGCGCTAAAGTACAAACCGAGATCTACCGGCACATTTTACTCAGTGTGATCTCTGACCTTTGGGTTGAATACCTGACCAAGGTGGAGGCACTGCGGGTTTCGATTGGATTGGAAGCTTACGCACAGCGTAATCCGTTAGTGGAATATAAAAGCAAAGCCTCTGAAATGTTCACTCAGTTGCTGGGTGATATCCGTATGGGAGTGATCAGCCGTATGTTCTCGTACCAGCCGCGCCGTGCTCCCACTGCCACCGGTGAAGCCGTCCCTGCGGGAGATGAGGAACCAACAGCATCCTCCGGTACGGAATCACAACAGTCGTCATCTCAGAAAAAGAAACGCCGCCGGCACTAGTCTTCTAGAAATGACTGAAATTGCAGATTGGACCCTGAGTTTTTATCTTCAGGGTCCATTTTTTGAAAATTAGGAGGCATATTACTTGACCAACACGGACTTCTCTGTCCTCGCCAGGGTTGTCAATCCTTTGATTCACCTTTATAATGTCACCAATCCTCTTGTTTGGAGTTAGATTTCCTATGGAACAAAACGCTTCCTTTCAGAATCAGGGAGAACAACCCGAAAACAACTTGAACGACAGCAACAATATGGCATCCCTGTTGGAAAAGGAAGGCCTCGGCATCGACTTTCCATCGCAGGGCGAGATCCGCAATGGGACCATCGCCAGCATCAGCCAGGGTCAGATACTGGTTTCCGTCGGCACCAAATCCGAAGGCGTGATCAGCGGCAAAGAATTCGAAGCCATTCCCTCCACCGAACTGACCAATCTGGCCGTTGGCCAGGAAATTCCGGTATATGTTGTCAACCCGGAAGATCAGAACGGTACACTGGTGCTTTCTTACGTCCGCGCCCGCGAAGAAAAAGGCTGGCAGGAAGCGGAAGATTTGCTTGCCTCAAAGGAATCCTTCCACAGCAAAATTATTGGTTTCAACAAAGGCGGCCTTATTGTTCCTCTCGGAACCCTGCGTGGTTTCGTTCCCGCCTCCCAGATCGCCCTTTCCCGCCGCGCCACAATTTCCGGCGAAACACCGGAACAAAAGTGGAGCAAAATGGTTGGATTGGAAGTGGATGTTTGCGTCATCGAAGTTGATCGCGAACGCCGCCGCCTGATCCTTTCAGAACGCGCTGCCAGCTCGGAAACCCGCGAAACCCTCAAAGAACGTGTTATCGACGAGCTGAAAGAAGGCGAGACCCGCACTGGCCACGTGACCAGTCTGGCAGACTTTGGCGCCTTCGTAAATATCAACGGGGCTGATGGTCTCGTCCACCTCTCTGAAATCACCTGGGACCGCATCCAGCATCCCAGTGAAGTACTTAAGGTCGGCCAGGAGATCAAGGTCAAGGTCATTTCAATTGACCGTGACAAGAAACGCATTGGCCTGTCCATCCGACAGCTGCAGGAAGACCCATGGTCCGACCAGGCAGCCGAATTCAGCGTAGGACAGCTCGTTCAGGGCAAGATCACCCGTCTGACCAAATTTGGCGCTTTTGCCCAGTTGGATGGTGAGATTGAAGGATTGATCCATATCTCCGAGTTGAGCGAAAAACGGATCGAGCATCCGAAAGAAGTCCTTCACGAAGGTGAAACCGTCACCCTGCGGGTTATCAAGATCGATCCGGCCAACCATCGCATTGGCCTCAGCCTGCGCCGGGTTGACTCAATGGCTTATGCCGAGATGGACTGGCAAGCCCTGGAAGAGGACGAAACACCCTCTGACGAACAGGACGATTCCTCGGCTGACTGAACATCATCTGACCAAGAGCGCACCAGCCGGTGCGCTCTTTTTTATTCCCAGGATGGGCCATGCCCTATTTAATCGATGCTCATGAAGACCTGGCCTGGAATGGCCTCAGTTTTGGAACAGATTATTCCCTCCCGGTGGCGGATTCCCGCGCGCGTGAAACCGGTGAAATCGAAAAACACCGCGATGGTGGAACGATGTTCGGCTGGCCGGAATACAGTCGGGGGCGGGTTGCCCTTGTCTTCGGTACGCTTTTTATGGCTCCCGGCAAATACACAAGTGGTGCATGGGACACGATGGTTTTCAGTACCACCCGTGAATACAACCAGCTTATTCACAGATCAGCAGACTATTATCAACGGCTGGCTGATGATAATCCGGGTAAATTTAAACGTGTATTTTCCCGCTGTGACCTGACTTCCCTGCTCCAGCCCTGGAAAGATGGAATTGAGTCTGAACCGGCCATGGGAATACTCAACCTGATTGAAGGATCTGAAGGATTGGGTTCATTGGATGAACTGGAGGAATGGTGGCAGCTTGGCGCCCGTCTTCTGGGACCGGTTTGGGCGGGAACCCGTTTTTGCGGCGGTACCCTGGAGGGGAAAGGTTTTTCCTCTGAAGGCAGGCAGCTTCTCGGCGCGCTGGCTGAGATTGGCTATATCCTTGATGTTGCCCATATGAATGACCTGTCCATGTCAACAGCATTGGAAGAATTCGAGGGAACGGTGATTTGCAGCCACGCCAATTGCCGCTGGCTGTTGCAGAATCCGGCCAATCAACGCCATCTTTCACAGGATAACGTGAAACGGATGGTAGACCGCGGTGGAGTGATCGGTGTAATGCCCTATGCGCGATTTCTACGAACGGATTGGGACGCGCGCGATCCATCCCGGCAGGTATCATTGGAAGATCTGGCTGATCACGTGGATGCCATCTGCCAGATAGCCGGCTCTGCTGAAAATGTTGGCATCGGAACAGACTTTGACGGCGGATTTGGCTGGCCGTGTGTTCCGGTCGATGTCCAATCCATAGAGGACATGCAAAAGCTGGCGCCCATCCTGCAAAAACGAGGGTATACTTTGGAACAGGTTGAAGCCATTTACCACGGAAACTGGGAACGTATTCTAAACCAGGCACTACCCGAGTCATGACCCCAATAAACGAAGAAACAATCAACCAACCCAATCCACAACACTCAGCGGCAGAAGACATACCCAGCCAGCCGGCACAACAGGCAAGAAGGAATATCCGTGTCGGATTGATTTTGACTTTAACCGGTTATGCGGTATTTCTCCTGGGAGCCAGACCTTCTGTATTTGGACAGGGATTGGACCGTAGTCCGGTTGTAGGGTTTGTTCAAATAGCGGTATTTCTCCTGGGAATTGGGATTATCAGTATCGGGGCATATGTGTGTATGCGCGCGCTCTGGCATGGAGAACCGGCCAGTATACTGGCTCAGATAGGTATGCGCCTTCTACAGACAGGATTTGTGATCGCTTTCTTCACCGGTATGGCGGATGTTTTTGGTCTGGGAAGTCATCCACTTCCAAAACCATTTTTTGGTCCTCTGCAATCCACCGGCGTGCAGATAGGAGAATTCATCATTGGGATGGGTATACTACTGATGTTCCCTTTCCATCGATTGATCGATATAAAACCCAAACGACCGCCTGAGGTACGTCCTGGAGAAGTTCAATCCAATTATGAATAACATCTCAGGGCAAGGCAATGGAACCGATTGAAGTAATTGGATAATCAACCCGGTTTGACCCTCAGATTCCTTTTTTTGTAAAACAAAAGAATAGCGGTCTTCCAGATGTCCGAAAATAAAAAACACATAATTTTGACTTCAAAATATCAAGATTATGTACTAGAATGTACCGATACCATCACAGCCATGCCAGTAATCTAAATCCCCATGACCATTCGACACGAAATAGATAACGGATACCAGGATCAAGTCAGCCATGGAGACCTGATCCCCTTGCTGCAACAAATACAGGATCGGGCGGGATATTTATCGCCCGAAAGTATTTCTGATGTTGCGAAATCCTTGCAAATTTCCGAGAATGAAGTGTATGGTGTTGCCTCATTCTATTCACAATTCCGTTTTAACGCACCTGGCCGGCATACCATTAAGATCTGCCTGGGTACGGCCTGTCATGTGAAAAGTGGCCAGAAACTGCTGGAAGCTCTGGAACGTGAGCTGAAAATAAAGACCGGTGAAACAACACCTGACGGTTTGTTTGACCTGCAACGGGTTGCCTGCCTGGGTTGTTGCGCGCTCGCGCCCGTAATGCAAATCGACGATCAGATTTACGGCCGGGTAACTACCGCCCGTTTAAAACGCATTTTGGAGAGCTATGCCTGATCTGGCTTCACGTAGAACTGCCGCCATTGAAGAATGGCAAAATCTGCAGAACAGTCCACAGCCGGTCATCTATTTCGGCATGGCATCCTGCGGGCGGGCAGCCGGCGCCGTTGATGTTCGCAAAGCAGTCGAAGAAGCTTTGGATGAGAATTTTTTGAACGCCCGTCTGGTCAATGTAGGTTGTATCGGCCCATGCTATCTCGAACCCATTATGGATATTGCCATGCCGGGTTGGGCGCGTATCAGTTATGGTCAGATGACACCGGCAAAAGCGAAAAAACTGGTGACAAGCGCCTTGAAAACGGGTATTCCACCTTCGGACGGTGCGCTTGGCACCCTGGACCCTTTGGATAACCGGCAAACCGCTGACCTTCCCCGCTTGTTTGACCATCCCATGTTGAAACAGCAGACACGTATCATTCTGCGTAATTGTGGATTGATTGACCCGGAAGAATTCAATCAGTATCTGGCCCGTGATGGTTATAAGGGACTGGAGAACGCCCTTTCGCTGTCTCCGGAAGATGTCATCGAAACGGTTAACAAGGCCGGATTACGGGGACGAGGCGGCAGTGGTTTTCCGACAGCAAGAAAGTGGGAACTATGCCGTGCCACTCCGGGTAAGGACAAATACCTGGTTTGTAACGCGGATGAAGGTGATCCGGGGGCATTTATGAACCGTTCCCTGATTGAAGGAGACCCCCATGCCCTGTTGGAAGGTATGCTTATCGCGGCATACGCCATAGG
Organism: uncultured Leptolinea sp.; assembly: GCA_964424035.1. GTDB lineage: Bacteria > Chloroflexota > Anaerolineae > Anaerolineales > Anaerolineaceae > Leptolinea. Next base: position 13,478 of record CAYRHB010000032.1, on the reverse strand, counting down.
TGCCAATCGGGGGATCATTTATATTCGGGCCGAATACCCTCTGGCAGTCACCCGTCTTCGAAACGCACTGGAACAGATGCGGGAAAACGGGTTGCTGGGGAAGAACATCCTGGATGCAGGTTTTGATTTCGAGATCAAAATAAAAGAGGGCGCAGGCGCTTTTGTCTGCGGTGAAGAAACCGCGTTGTTCGCCTCCATCGAAGGGAAACGCGGCATGCCCCGCTCACGTCCGCCCTATCCTGCCGTGCGCGGCTTGTATGGCAAACCCACGGTAAACAATAATGTGGAGACATTGAGCACCCTGCCCAATATTTTGCGGATGGGTGCCGATTGGTACAACCAGTTCGGAACCTCCACCAGTAAAGGCACCAAAACATTCTCTCTGGTCGGAAAAGTACGCCGGACCGGGTTGATCGAAGTTCCATTGGGGATGACCCTGCGCCAGATCATTTTTGAGATTGGCGGCGGCACGGAGAAACCTTTCAAGGCAGTTCAAACTGGAGGGCCATCCGGCGGTTGTCTATCAACTGAACATCTGGATACGCCGGTTGATTACGAAGCCCTCAAAGCTGTAGGTTCAATCATGGGTTCCGGCGGCTTGATCGTGATGGATACCGATACCTGTGTGGTTGATATCGCCCATTATTTTTTGGAATTCATTCAAAAGGAAAGCTGCGGCAAGTGTGCTCCATGTCGGATCGGAACCCGCCATCTGGTTGAAATAGTGGACCGCATCACAACCGGGAATGCAGAATCAGACGATCTTGAAACACTTGAACGCTTGTCTGTGACCATTTCACAGGGATCACTATGCGGTCTGGGTCAAACCGCGCCCAACCCGGTTTTAACTTCCCTGCGCTCGTTCCGTGAGGAGTACGAAACCCACGTACACGACCATTATTGTCCGGCCGGTGTCTGTAAAGATCTCTTCCAATATGTCATTAATCCGGACACCTGTACCGGTTGCCAGGCCTGTGTAAGGGTATGCCCCGTAGATGCCATTCAGGGTGAACAACGCCAGCCTCACACGCTGGATAGTTCGATCTGTGTCCGCTGCCGTGCCTGTTATGAAGCCTGCCGCTTCAATGCCATCGAAGGGAGGCCAATCCATTGACACCTCTCACTCTCACTATTAATGGAAAAGCAGTCCAGGCTGAAGCCGGTCAGACTATCCTGCAGGCTGCACAACAAAATGGCATTGATATTCCTACCCTGTGTGCATACAAAGATCTACCGCCTTTTGGCGGGTGCCGCATGTGCGTGGTGGAAGTTGACGGAATGCGCGGTTACCCAACCTCTTGCACCACTCCGGCCGAAGAAGGCATGGTGGTGCGAACAGAGACGCCGGAATTGCAATCGCTGCGCCTCGAAACTTTGAATTTTCTGCTGAGTGAACATCCCCTCAGTTGCCTGGTATGCCCGGAAAATGGAAATTGCAGCGAATGTATGATGACCATTCGCAAGAGCGGTGCCACCACCGGTTGCGGATCATGCCCCAAAGACGGGCAATGTGAATTGCAAACATTGGCGCATCGCCTGGGTGTGAAGGATATCCGTCTGCCGGTCAAATACCGTATGTTCCCGGTCGAAAAATATGATCCTTTCTATGACCGTGACTACAACCTGTGCATTCTCTGCGGACGGTGTGTGCAGGTCTGTGAAAAGCTGCATTTTCTCAGCACATTGACATTTGTCCAACGCGGCGCAAAAGCCAGTGTTGGAACAGCATTCGACCGCAGTCATGTGGATGCCGGGTGCAGTTTCTGCGGCGCCTGTGTCGACCGCTGCCCGACCGGCGCATTGACCGAAAAAACCCGCAAGTGGGAAGGTGTTTCGGAAAAGCAGGTGGAAACCACCTGCCCGTACTGTGCTGCCGGTTGTTCAATCCAGTTGCAGGTAAAGAATGATACGGTTATCGGTGCATTACCGGGGCTTGATGATTCAGTCAATTCCGGAAACCTGTGTGTCCATGGACGCTTTGGCATTCCGGAGGTTGTTAATACCCCTTCCCGATTAAAAAACCCCTGGATGCTGGTGGAAAACCGACCCAGGGATTGTTCATGGGAAGAAGCCATTGAACTGGCCGCGGACAAACTGTCTGCATGCCCGCCGGGTAAAGCAGCCATACAGCTCTCCATGGATCTGCCGGTTGAAGACCTGTACATAGCCGGAAAATTCGCCCGCGATGTATTACACCTCTCCGGCACTCCGGGTAGTGATTCCGATTCACCATCCCCGTTTTTCGAGTTATCAAAACACGCCGCTTCGTTCGAAGAGATGCGATCATCTGACTGTATCATCGCGGCCGGGCTGGATACGCGATACACATTTTCCTGGCTGGAATATGACCTGAAGCAGTTAAAACGTAATGGAGCATTCCTGATTTCAGTGAATGGCGGGAAGAAACCCGTCGACCAGTATGTACAATCTTTTCTCTATGCCCGTGAGGGGAATGCCGGAGCGGTCATTGCCGAATTGATGACCACCATGGAAACTAAAAATCCAGGTAACTCCCTCATGGAACAGGCTTCAGAAGCCCTGCGATCCTGCCGGAAGCCATTCATCCTGGTTGGCCCCGAATACCTGGGTGATGAGGAAGCCGTTGCCCAACTCGCGCTTCTGGCTGCAAAACTCAAAGCCGGCGTGATTTGCCTGCCCAACCGGGGTAATTTCTTTGGTGCAATGCTTACCAATACCCTGGCGTATGGTCATCCGGCTTTGAATAATCCGGATATCCTGTATTCCATAGGCAGCCAACCGGAAATCCCGGCCGCCTGTACCATTTATCAAAGTCCATTCTCCCCGGAAGACCGGGTGATGGATCTGGGTTTGCCGTCAGCCATGTTCTGTGAACGCGATGGAACTATGCTCAATGCGGAATTCCGTTATCGTTCGTTGGCGAAAGCAGTTGAACCTCCGGGAGTGGCCATGCCGGATTGGCAGATCATCTCCTCGATCGCAAAAAGAATGGGGGCTTCCGGGTTCGATTTCAAATCTACGGCAGAGATCTGTGAAGAATTGGGTATCCCGGAAAACCGGAAAATGTCTGGAACCGTTCCCCAAGGCTTTGCTAACAGCCTGAGGGATATTTCAGGCTACGAACCGGTATTCCATGGCAAACCACTCTCATCCCGTGTAGCAGGTCTTCGTTCCCTGTTCCCGACAAAATCAACGCAGGCAGGTGAAGGATGATCCCGGTTATCGAACGCACCATGGTGGCACCAAATATTCACAACTTAAAACTGCTGGCGCCGGATGTTGCCCGTGCTGCCCGTCCGGGGCAATTTGTCATATTACAGGCTGAAGAGGATGGTGAGCGCATCCCGTTGACAATTTCCGACTGGGACGCAGATAAGGGCGAAATCACTGTGGTTTTCATCCAGGTTGGCGCGACTACAGGCACCCTGGCGTCTCTGAAAGCCGGAGATTCCATCCCAACAGCAGCCGGACCTCTGGGCAATCCGATGGAAATGGGGAAATTTGGCACTGTTCTGCTTGCCGGTGGATGCTATGGCATTGCCAGTATTTATCCCATGGCGCGGGAATTAAAATCTCTCGGGAATAGAGTGATTGGCGTCGTGGAAGCCCGCAGCTCTTTCCTTTTTTACTGGCAGGAGAAATTGCGCCAGGTTTGTGATCAGCTTTTCTTTATCACCCGGGATGGTACAAAAGGCCTCCCGGGGCATATTGATAATCTTGGGTCAATCATTTCCTCAATAGAAGGCGGAGTTGATCGTGTGATCATAAACGGATGCAATTATGTCATGATGCGCGGTTGTCAGGAAACCCGTTCCCTTGGAATAAAGACGGTTGTCAGCCTGAATACCCTGATGATAGACGGTACCGGGATGTGCGGCGTTTGCCGCGTGTCTATCGACGGAAAAACCAAATTTGCCTGTGTAGACGGACCGCATTTTGATGGGCACCTGGTAGACTGGGATGAATTGTCCAGCCGCAGGCAGGCATATCTGCGTGAAGAGACGATTACCCTGCGTACATCCGCACCCGAGAATTGAGAGTGGCAATGGAAACCTCTTCTTCGCCGGCACCGAAAAAAATGAATCTACAACGGGTGGAAATGTCCAAACAACCACCCGAAGTTCGTTGCCAGAATTTTGATGAGGTGGCATTCGGTTATACCATTGAAGAGGCATTGTCCGAAGCCAGCCGCTGCCTGGACTGTAAAAAACCGGGGTGCGTGGCCAACTGCCCTGTGGAGATCGATATCCCGGCCTTTATCCGTGCGATCAAAGCTGGTGATTTTTCAGAGGGAATCCGCATCATCCGCCAGAAGAACTGCCTGCCTGCTGTCACCGGCCGGGTTTGTCCACAGGAAGAACAATGTGAAGGCGGTTGTGTCTTTGCGAAGAAGCATGCCTCCGTGGCCATTGGCCGCCTTGAGCGTTTTCTGGCTGACTGGGAAGCCAGTCAGAACTTGAATCAGAAGGCTCCGGAAAAACCGCAACCGACCGGCCGCAAAGTGGCTGTGATTGGCGGCGGACCGGCAGGTTTGACCGTTGCCGGTGACCTGATCCAGCTCGGTCATCAGGTGACCGTGTATGAAGCCCTTCATAAAGTGGGTGGTGTTCTGGTGTATGGCATTCCGGAATTCCGTCTGCCCAAAAAGATTGTCCGCCGTGAAGTGGATTACCTGAAAAAACTTGGCGTTGAGGTGGTTGAAAACTATATAGTGGGAAAAACGCGCACCGTTGACAGTCTACTGGAAGAATATGATGCCATCTTCATCGGAAGTGGCGCCGGGCTCCCCTGGTTTATGGATATTCCGGGAAACAACCTGAATGGAGTGTACTCGGCCAATGAATATCTGACCCGTATGAATTTAATGAAGGGATACACCTTCCCATCCGTCCAAACGCCCATCAAACAGCATAAACGTGTGGCTGTCATTGGCGGAGGAAATGTCGCCATGGACTGCGCCCGAACCGCGTTACGCCTGGGCGGGGAAGCACATATCGTCTACCGGCGGTCCCGGGATGAACTCCCCGCCCGTCTGGAAGAAGTGGAAAATGCCGAAGAAGAAGGAGTGATCTTCGACTTCCTCACCCTGCCGACCGCCTGCATTGGCAATGAGAATGCGTGGGTTACCGGTTTGGCCTGCCGCAAAATGGAACTTGGTGAACCGGATGCGTCCGGCCGCCGCTCGCCCATCCCGATCCCCGACTCCGATTTCGTCATGCCGGTGGACGCCATCATCTACGCCATTGGGAACAGTCCCAACCCGTTGATCCCCGCCACCACCCCGGATCTGGCTGTGGGACGCAAGGGGAATATTGACGCGGATGAAACCACCGGGAAGACCTCAAAAGCCAGAGTGTGGGCTGGCGGAGATGTGGTATCCGGCGCCGCAACAGTAATCCTGGCAATGGGAGCGGGACGAAAAGCCGCCCGCGATATCAACGCTTATCTGCAGACTCTTTGAGCCGCAAAATTTACCCGTGAGAAATTGGCTGCTTCCCGATATCAAGAAGGCAAACGGATTGGTCAGTCATTATTTATTGGCGGGCATTTTATCAAATACCTTTTTTGGTTTGGATATGCTATAGTAAACCAACACAACATAACAGATGAATAACAACTTTTTTGAATCAACATTAACGAACGGATTAATGGTGCGGTTGAAGGAGATCCATACCTCGCCGATCATCAGCCATTGGATCTGGTATCGCGTCGGCTCCCGAAATGAAATCCCGGGGAAAACCGGTATCAGCCACTGGGTTGAACATATGCAATTTAAGGGTACTCCTGACTTTCCAGCCAGCATACTGGATAAAGCCATATCACGAGACGGTGGCTTCTGGAATGCCTTTACGTACCTGGATTGGACCACTTTCTTTGAAACCCTGCCGGCTGACAAGATCGAACTGGCATTAAGACTGGAAGCCGACCGGATGGTCAATAGTATTTATGAGCCGGAAGAGGTGGAATCGGAACGGACTGTAATCATTTCTGAACGGGAAGGTAGTGAAAACGAACCTCTTTTCCGGTTGAGTGAAGCTGTCCAATCTGCTGCTTTTTCCAGTCACCCCTACGGTATGGAAGTTATTGGAAAAAAAGAAGACTTGCTGGCGATTCAACGGGATGATCTCTATGGACATTACCAGACACATTATTGCCCGGGAAATGCTGTCTTGGCCATGGCCGGTGATTTTGACACTGAAGAAATGTTCCAACGCATTCAGGATATTTATGGTTCCATTCCCGGTCGATCACCATCAAAATTGGGCATTTCACCAGAAAGCAACCCCACCGGAGAAAAGAGGGTTGATGTTTCCGGTCCGGGTGAAACGGAATACATCCAGGTTGCCTACCGGGCACCCGGCGCATCTGATCCAGATTTCTTTCCTTTTACTGTTATGGACAGCCTGCTGACAGGCCCCTCAGGCTTGAATATGTTTGGCGGCGGCGGAATCTCCAACAAAACATCCCGCCTGTACCGGGCTCTGATCGACAATGAGCTGGCGGTTACAGTTTCGGGAGGACTGCAGGCTACAATTGATCCCTTCCTGTATGAGATCATGCTCACCCTGCGCGCCGATCGTCCGTTTGAACATGCGCTTGAGGTAATCGACAGAGAGATAGACATATTGCTCACCGGCCCGATCCTGGAAGCGGAAATTGACCGTGCGGTAAAACAAGCCCGGGCATTATTTGCCTATGGGAGTGAGAATATAACCAACCAGGCTTTCTGGCTGGGTTATTCTGAGATGTTTGCCTCATATTCATGGTTCGAAAATTATGTGAACAAGCTTGAAGAAGTAACCCCCGAGAGCCTGAAAACTGTGGCGAAAAAGTATCTTCGCCCTGAAAATCGTGTTATCGGGCTCTATCACACGGAAAACGGTTCGGGAGTTCAGGAATGATCCACGCATTTACCCAATCACACCTGAACAGTCTTCCCGGCCCGGATGACATCCACCGGTTTCAACTATCCAACGGGATCATACTACTGACCCGTCCCAACTTTAACAGTCAGTCCGTGGTACTTTCCGGCTATATCCAATGCGGTAGTATGTTTGATCCACGGGAAAAACTCGGGCTGGCCCGTTTTACATCCCTCGGACTAATGAGAGGTTCCGGAAAACGGGATTTCCAACAGACGTATGACGCTCTTGAAAGTGTGGGAGCCAGCCTTGGTTTCAACTCCAGCGTCCATCATACTTCGTTCGGAGGTCGCTGCCTTTCGGAAGATCTTACATTGGTGTTGCAAATACTGTCCGATTCGCTGCGGCTGCCCACTTTTCCGGAGGAACAGATTGAACGGCTGCGGACTCAATTGATGACCGGTCTGGCCATTCGGGCACAGGATACGGAGGAAATGGCATCGCTGACTTTTGACAAGATCTTGTTTGCCGACCATCCGTATGGATTGCCTGAAGATGGATACGTGGAAACCATTTCTCAGATCTCTGTCGAAGACATTCTCCGGTTCCAAAAAACATCCTACCATCCGCATGGCATGGTGATTGTGATCGTCGGAGCCATTGATCCCCAGGCGTGTTTTGACCTTGTTAGCCGCATATTTGGTAGCTGGCAGGCAGAAAATACACTTCCCCTGCGTGAATTTCCCGAAGTTGCCGCCTTGAAGAAGAAAACGCGCCGTCATATCACAATCCCGGGTAAAAGTCAGGCAGATGTGATCGTCGGCACACTGGGGCCAAAACGAAGAGTACCGGAATATATGTCCGCCTCGTTGGGTAACAGCATCCTTGGACAATTCGGTATGATGGGCCGTATAGGTGATGTTGTAAGGGAAAAATCCGGCCTGGCCTACCACGCCAGTGCCAGTCTGAATTCGTGGATCGAAGCCGGTTCATGGGAAGTTTCAGCCGGTGTGAATCCAGCCAATCTCGACCGCACTGTTGACCTGGTGATCCGTGAACTGAAACGTTTTACCGGCGAGCTGGTTACATCCGAAGAATTGGAGGACAGTAAAGCCAACTTTACCGGACGTCTTCCCCTGTCTTTGGAATCAAATGCCGGCGTTGCCGGAGCCCTGTTAAATATTGAACGTTTTCAACTCGGATTGGATTACTACTGGCGGTATGCCGACCTGGTCAATTCGATAACACCTGAAATGATCCTTGAAACAGCCCGGAAGTACATTACCCCGGATAAGATGGTGATCGTCAGCGCCGGCCCGGAGAAATAACATGCCCCGGTTGATCTTGCGAACCGGTATTGATTTGCTGGAGATTGGTCGGATGGCAGATATCTCCACATCCATCCGGCAGCGTTTTATTCAAAGGGTCTTTACAGAAGCGGAAATCGACCAGTGCCAGGATTCAAATCCGTCACTGGCCGGGCTTTTTTGTGTTAAAGAAAGTGTAGCCAAAGCCCTGGGTTGCGGGATTGGCCCGGTAAGCTGGCAGGAGATTGAAATCCTTTCTGACCCAAATGGCGCTCCGAAAATCTTGTTACACGGGCATGCCGCCCGGCTGGCTGACTCGCTAGGATTAACGACATGGTCCGTGAGCATTACCCATACACGGGGGATGGCAGCCGCTTCAGTAACGGCCATTGGATTTGAAACAGAGTGAAGATCCTGTCTGTCAGTGATATTGAAATGAATTTGATCTACAGTCCCCAGATCGTAGACCGTTTCAATGATGTTGATGTGATCATCAGTTGTGGAGACCTGCCATATTACTACCTGGAATACATGGTCAGCATGTTAAACAAACCGTTATTTTTTGTCAGGGGGAACCACGCGCCCAAAGTTGAATATGGCGCTGAGTGGGAGAGGCAATTTCCGCTGGGAGGAATAAACATCCACCGGAAAACCTGCCGTACAGTCGGCGGGCTACTGCTGGCTGGAGTTGAAGGCAGTCTTCGATACAATACCGGGCCAAATCAATATTCGCAAAGACAAATGTGGATGAACGTTTTTCGGCTGGTTCCAGGGCTGCTGATCAACCGGATGCGTTTTGGACGATTCCTGGATATTCTCGTTACCCACGCCCCACCCTGGAAAATCCATGACGCGGATGACCGCCCGCATCAGGGTATCAAGGCGTTTCGTTGGTTTGACAGGGTATTCCAACCAACCTACCATTTGCACGGACATGTTCACCTATACCGTCAGGACGCCATAAAACTGACATTCTTCGGCAAGACAAAAATTTTAAACACGTTCGGATACCAGATCACCGACCTGCCTCTTCGAACGTCTGAATACCGGAGAAGCAAATGAACGATTCCCGCCACCAACCGCCATCGAATTTTGTTCAGCGATCACAGGCTGATTTTGATACCGCCCGTAGAAAAAGCAACCTGCGCCAGTTGATATCCTCGTTGACCCATCAGTCCAATCAATTGTTGCCCTATGATCAGATTCTGAAAATTCTGCCGGTCAGCGGGCAGCATTACATTGGAATTCGGCAGGTTCCCATTGATTCCATTGTTGGGAGTGTGGGGCGTTTTCAAGACTTTGACAGGGCATTCCTTCCCAAAGGAACGACCACCCGTGACAGGTGGGAAAGCATTGACCGTGCCCACCTGATGGATATTGACCTCCCGGCTGTTGAAGTATACAAAGTGGGAGATGTCTACTTTGTGAAAGACGGGAATCATCGCGTCTCGGTTGCCCGGGAACGGGGTCAGTTATATATTGACGCAGTAGTCATTGAGATCGATACACCCATACCCATCACTCCGGATACTGATCTGCTTGATTTAATCGGCAAGCGGGAGATGGCCCGGTTCTTCAAGAAGACGCACTTGAAGGAGATCAGGCCGGAAGCTAATATCCAGCTTAGCAAACCCGAACTGTATTCATTACTACTGGAACACATATTGACCCATGGGTGGTTCCTGGGCGAGGAACGGCATGAGAGTATCTCGTTTGAAGAAGCGACAACCTCCTGGTATGACAATATTTATATGCCCATGGTTAATGTGATACGTAAAATGCAGATCCTGTCCGGATTTCCGGACAGGACAGAGGCTGATCTATATGTCTGGATTATGGAACACCGCTGGTATCAGATGAAGGAAAATCATGCTGATATTTCATTCGAAGATGCCGCCAGAGATTTTTTCCATACATATGCAAAAAATCCTGTCCAGCGGATGCTGCACAGGATCTCTCAATTCCTTGCGTTTAAGAAGCAAAACAGATCTTAGACCGCCAACGGAACCAATCCATCTCTTACGCCAAGCCAAAGATGGCCGGGTTGAACCTGTTGATCGGGTAGCACCAGAATATCATTGGTCTTTATTTGAGCTACACCCAGGGTATCCGGATGAACATAACATAGTTCAGGGTATTGTCCGTATTTGTATTGATAATAGGCAGCCGCCTGTGCGATCTTTGTTAAAATATCACTTTTCGGGTTGCTGTCATACCAGAGCATTCCAGTGCTCATGGGCTCCTCCAAGTACATGTTATAAGTTACAAAATCTCCGGCATAAGATGCAAGGAACGAGCCAAAATCAGGTTGCCGGTTTGCTGTATAATTAGCGCCTGTAGTACCATGAAGCATCATCCCCCACTTTGACCCGATAACTGGAGGCAAAATGATCAAGGAGACGATTGCAGAAACCGAACACCGTATGAAAAGCACCATCCAGGCTTTGGAAGATGACCTCGCCGCTATTCGAACCGGACGGGCTTCCCCGGCACTGGTTGAGCACCTCCCGGTTGATTACTATGGAGCGCCAACCCCCTTAATGCAGCTGGCTTCGATCAGCGTTCCAGAACCCCGTGTATTAATGATCCGGCCGTTTGATCCATCAACCATGAAAGGGATTGAGAAGGCCATTCTCGCGAGCGAATTGGGTCTGACACCCAATAACGATGGAAAAGTGATCCGCCTTAACCTGCCTGTTCTGACCGAACAACGCCGGAAAGACCTGGTGAAAGTGGTTCACTCCCGCCTGGAAGAAGCCCGGGTTTCAGCCCGCAATATCCGTCGGGATGTGCTTAAAGACCTGCGTGATTTTGAAAAAGAGAAAATGATCTCTGAAGATGAGCTGAAAAACGGCGAAGAAGAGATGCAGAAATTGATCGACAGGATCATTCAAAGCATTGATGCCGTCGGGGTGAAAAAAGAAAAGGAGATCATGGAGGTGTAACCTCCATTTTTATGGCAAAAGAACTAAGTCTTAATGGAGTGCCCGAACATATGCCGAACCATGTAGCAGTAATTATGGACGGCAATGGCCGCTGGGCAAAATCCCGTGGACTTCCCCGCCTGGCAGGACACAAAGCCGGAACGGAGAATCTACGCCGGGTTATTCGCGCCTGTGTTGAATTTGGAATTCACTACCTGACAATCTATGCCTTCTCTACGGAAAACTGGGGCAGACCGGCAGATGAAGTAGCCGGGTTGATGAACATTATTAAAGAAGTGATAGAGAAAGAGCTGGGTGAACTTCACAAGGAAGGTGTCCGGTTATGCCATGTAGGACATCTCGAAGGTCTTGACCTTGATTTACAGCGGAAAGTACTGGATGCCGTCGAATTGACAAAAAACAATGACAGACTCGTACTGAATATTGCTTTCAATTACGGAGGGCGGGATGAAATTGTGTGTGCCGTCAGCCGTATGATCAAGGATGGGATCAAACCGGAACAGGTAAATGCTGACCTTCTCAGCTCTTATCTCTTTACGGCAGGAACACCTGATCCAGACCTGATCATTCGTACCAGCGGTGAGATGCGTATCAGTAATTTTCTGATCTGGCAGTCCGCGTATTCGGAATGGTATTTTACGCCGACCTATTGGCCAGACTTCGATAAAGAAGAATTGCGTAAAGCTGTTTTTGCCTACAGTCAGCGGGATAGACGGTTCGGAAAGGTTTCTTCCAAAGAAGATTAGAATCTCCATCACATGCTTAAAGACCGCCTGCTTGTTCTCATTCCGCTCATTCCCGCCGCAGTGGCACTCGTTATGGCTGGCGGATGGTGGTTTACCCTGGCCGTCAGTGTGATCCTTTCGATAACCGGATGGGAATACTGGCGGTTGTTCAAACATGGTGGTTATAACCCTTCCGCCATACTATTGATCACCGTTCCATCCATATTCGTCATTATGCGTTATCTGGCAGGTTTTCAATACGCTGATCTGGCGCTGGTTATTGTGACCTTTGCAGCCATGGCAGTACACCTCATCCAATTTGAGAAAGGCAACCTGTCATCCCCCTTGGATTTTGGTATCACCCTGAGCGGAGTGTTGTATATCGGTTGGCTGGGCGCGTATTTTATATCCATCCGGTCCTTGCAGCACGGGGAATGGTGGTTAATGCTTGTCCTCCCTTCCATATGGATCGCGGATGGCGGCGCATATCTAATCGGGCGGCATTTCGGCAGGCACAAGATCTCTGCGCATGCCAGTCCCAATAAAAGTTGGGAAGGCCACATTGGCGGCATTCTCTTTGCAATTGTTTTCGTTCCATTGCTGGCAATCCTGTGGCAGAATAACGCCCCTGAGATCACCCCGCTCAAAGGGTTGATATTGGGCATGATCCTTTCCACTGTCTGTATCCTTGGGGATCTTGGCGAGAGTATGTTCAAACGTTACTTTAATGTAAAGGATGCGTCCAATTTGATCCCCGGACACGGCGGTTTTTTCGATCGGATCGATTCGTGGCTCTGGGCGGTCCCAATCGGGTATTATTTCATTCTGTTCTGGAAATAAAAAATCGCCGGTGAGTATCCGGCGATCTTTCTTTCAGAAAACTGCTCATTTTACAAAGAATGTCACAGAAACTTCAGCAGACAAGACCAGTTGCCCGGCAGATACCGGAGTGTAGTTGGAGGCCATCATCCCACCACCGCCACCAACACCATACATCTCTTTTGCCATTGGCGAAGATGTATATCCGGCTGATATGGTCTGAATTTCCCCGAGTGCCAACCCTGAAACCCGGGCTAATTCCTCTGCCTGTTCGCGGGCGTTGGTCATAGCCAGTTCACGGGCTTCACTCTGTGCTGATTCCTTATCAACTACATCAAAAGAGATACCGTTAATACTATTGGCGCCGGAACGCACAACAGTATCCAGTATTTCTCCCAACCTCTCCAAATCACGTACGGTCACATAGACGGTGTTATCAACCATATACAGCGTTCCGGTTACTGCACCCGTTCCCGGTTCATATTGCTGGGAGGGATAAATATTGAAGCTGGTTGTTTGAATATCTTTTTCATCCACACCCAGTTGTTTCAAGGCGTCGGAAACCTGTTTGGCCTGTTCATTGTTGTCCTTCAACGCAGTCGATACATTCTCTGATTGGCTGTGGACACCGATATAAATATATGCCACATCAGGGACAAGATAGACCTGGCCGGAACCGACCACGCTGATGGTACGCAAGCCGTTATTTTCCTCTGCTCTCACTGGTTCCTGCTCTGTATCCGGTTTGACAGTTGAGGGTACGATGGATGCCGGAGTGGCAGGGATTACCGCCGGATTACAGGCTGAAACCAGTAGAACAAGAATCATCAAAGCTGTACC
>CAYRHB010000031.1:0-30795 GCA_964424035.1 uncultured Leptolinea sp. | reverse complement strand
CTTTAATCAACCTGCTTCAAAATGAGATCAAACCGATCTTGAACTCAACCAGCGAAACCGTAAATACCCTTCGAGGGACTGCTACGTTCCTCAGTGATAACCTGGCTGAGCCGGTCATTAAAATGAACGAATCACTTGCTGTTGTACGCAAACTCATTGATTTTCTGAAAATCTGGAAATAATATTGGTTTGCGAAAACCGGTTTAATGAATCGTCGAAAGGAGAATAAGATGTCAGATCATGATGAATTTGGTGCTTTCCTAGTGGGGTTTGTGGTCGGTGGTCTGGCCGGTGCTGTCACGGCTCTTTTGCTTGCGCCGCAATCCGGGGAGGAAACCCGCACAGTAATCAAAGAAAAGGCAATTGAATTGAAGGATGTCGCATCCGATTCTTATACAGAAGTTTATGATAAAGCGGAGGAATTGGTTAAAACATCCCGCGACAAAGCCGAAGAACTGGTAAAAACTTCTCGTGATAAGGCTGATGAGCTGGTAAAGACATCTCGCGATAAGGCCGATGATTTGGTCAAAACGACCCTTGAAAAAGCCGAAGAATTGGGTCAGAAGGGGCAGGTTGTTTTGGAAGAGCAGAAGAGCAAACTGACCGGCAAAAAGGAATCCAAACCGGCTGCATAAGCAAAATCCCACGTGAACCATGAAAACAAGCCCTCTTTTTTGAGGGCTTGTATCATTTATTTTCGGGTTGTTTATTCAGCCAGTACTCTAAGAATTCCCAGCGCGGTAGGGATCTGGGCTACAAGGTCGCTTGGTAATATGGCTGCCGGGTCTACATCTTCTGATGCCAGTTCACCACAACTCGCGTGAACCCAGACACCCAACCGGGCGGCTTCCAACGGTTTGAGCCCCTGGGCCAGGAAACCTGTGATGAGACCAGCCAGCAGGTCACCACTCCCGGCACGGGCGAGTGAGGGATTGGCGCAGGTGGAAATGAAGGCATGCCCTTCGGGAGAAGCCACCACCGTCAAGGCACCTTTCAGGATCACGATCTGTTTCCATTCTTTGGCAAAAAGAATGGCCAGGTCAAGACGCCGTTCCTGGACTTCTTTCACGGTCAATCCGGTCAGGGCTGACATTTCTCCCGGATGAGGGGTCAGGATGCAGTTTTCCGGGAGGCACCTCCACCAATCGGGTGTTTCTGCCAGAATGCGCAGGGCATCCGCATCCAGTACCATGGGAGGAAGGTTGGTTTTGGTCTTTGTTTTCGGCTCATCCGGTTCTGAAGGTACAAATCCGAGAATTCCGGCAGCCCCTTTCTTCCCCTGGCGGTTGATCAGCCGGGTAATGAAATGTCGGGTGGTTTCTTCCGTACCGATACCCGGTCCGATGAGCATGGCAGTGGCTTTATCCAGGTTCTTATACAGCACATCAACAGCTGCTTCGGCAATCACCCCTGCTTCGTGGGGCAGCAGCAGCCAGGTCACTTCAGGTATCTGGCCGGCGATGGCCGTGTGGATCATCCCGGGGATGGCAGCCCGTACCAGGCCGGCACCACTACGGTACGCAGCCTCAGCGGATAACAGTACCGCGCCTGTGTAATTTATGGAACCGGCAACGATCATCGCCGTCCCAAATGTGCCCTTATGCGCATCGAGGGGGCGTTGGGGAAGATATGCCGCCATTTGCGCAGGTGTGATGAGTTCATGAAGTCCATTGGACCAATCCGGCAGGTTCTTTTCAAAACCAATGGAAATATTGACAAAGTTGCCGCAGTATTCATAGGCTGGAAAAGTAAGCAAACCGGTTTTTACCGCAGCCATGCTCAAGGTGTAATCAGCATGCAGGGTTTCAGGTGCTACGGCTCCCGTGGTGCAATCAATACCGCTCGGGCAGTCGACAGCCAACGTGACGATTCCCTTTTCAAATTTCCCTACAGCTTTCAATGTGCTCCGGACTGAGTCATCCAACGGAAGATGGATCCCGGTTCCCAGAATACCATCCAGGATGATCTGATTCTTCCCACACCATTTTTTCAATGTAGTAGATCGCGCATCTTCGTCGGCTTTCGCGATCGTTCCACCGGATTCTGTATAGGCAACCAGCAGTGGATCGTTCTCCTTACGTTCCTTTACCAGATACGCAAAGGTGCTCCATCCTTTTTGCTGCAGGGTATTCAGGGCGATCAGGGTATCGCCGCCATTATTTCCGGATCCTACCAACCCCAGGATTGAGCGGTCGCTTTCTTCTTCAAATTCTTCATAGAAACGAGCGTCAATAAATTCTGCAATCCCGGTTCCGGCAGCTTCCATCATTTTTTCGTATGTATATCCCTGGTTGTCGGCCTTCTTTTCCAGGGCTCGCATCTGATCAACGGTTATGACAAACATAGGTCTCCTTTTATTAAGGATCGGGAAGGGTATTTATGTCCCAAAGCTGTTAAAATTCTACACGGGATTTATCAGAAAAACATATACCACTTTGACGGGAATTCACTACCCTTTATGAAAAAATACCTGTACTTCACTGTATTCATCTCGGGTTTGACCAGCCTGGCCGCGGAAATGGCTGCTTCACGGCTTATGGGAAATTACTTCGGTTCAAGCAACCTGGTCTGGGCTAGTATCATCGGGTTGATTTTGATCTATTTGACGGCGGGCAACTTCATTGGCGGGAACTGGGCGGACCGGTCGCCAAAGTATGGAACACTATACCGCATCCTTGCCTGGGCTGGCCTTACAATAGCGCTGGTACCGGCCATATCCCGGCCGGTTTTACGCTGGGCAGCGGATGCGTTCGATACTTTATCTCTGGGTGTCCTTTTTGGATCCTTCACTTCAGTGATGATCCTTTTCATCGTCCCAATCATACTGATGGGAACATCCTCCCCATTTGCCATCCGGTTGGCAATCCAGGACAGCCAGTCTGCCGGAAGTGTTTCCGGGAAGATCTATGCCATTTCAACCCTGGGATCGTTTATTGGAACATTCATCCCGGTTTTATTGCTTATTCCCCTGGTAGGAACCTACCGCACATTCCTGATCCATGGAGCGATTCTGGTGGTATGCGCGCTCATCGGATTAAAACTGGCTGAAGGATGGCGGGTGGTTTTGAAATATATCTGGATGCCGGTGGTCATAATCGCTTTGTTTTTTACAGTCAATATCGGAAAAGACAAAAACAGCATTGGCATGATCTATGAGACAGAATCTGCCTACAAC
Organism: uncultured Leptolinea sp.; assembly: GCA_964424035.1. Taxonomy (GTDB): domain Bacteria; phylum Chloroflexota; class Anaerolineae; order Anaerolineales; family Anaerolineaceae; genus Leptolinea. Next base: position 27,620 of record CAYRHB010000031.1, on the reverse strand, counting down.
TACATTCAGGTGTTGGAGCAGGATGGATACCTTATGCTTCGTCTGAATGAAGGTCAGGGGGTTCACTCGATGTACCACCCGTCAATTTTGAATTATGCCGGTCCTTGGGAACAGGTTCTGGTAGCTCCATTTTTCAATCCGGCTCCTGTGAAGATCACTGATGTAACCAGCATGGCCATTGTCGGTTTGGCTGCCGGAACAACAGCCCGGCAGGCTTTTGCCGTCTTCCCGAATATTTCGATTGACGGCATAGAGATTGATCCGGCAATCGTGGATGCGGGCAACCGGTATTTTGGGATGGATCTGCCCAATCTGAATGTGATAGTGCAGGACGGTCGCTGGGGATTGCAGCATACCGGCCGCAAGTATCAGGTGATCAGTGTTGACGCCTACCGGCCGCCGTATATACCCTGGCATCTGACAACCCGTGAGTTTTTTCAAACCGTGCATGAAAGCCTGACAGAGGATGGCATCATGGTGATTAACATCGGTCGCGCACCGGATGACCGCCGGTTGATCAATTCTCTGGCTTCGACCATACGGTTGGAATTTGCTTCCATCCATGTGATGGACCTGCCGGGGACATTCAATTCCATCCTGTATGCCACCGTCCAACCAACGAATGAAGGAAACCTGGCGGCGAATTTTGATTCTTTGCTGGCTTCCACTGATACTCCTTCGCTTTTGTTGGAAACCATGAATGTCACCCTGGCCAGTCTTCAGCCCGATCCACCAGCAGCTCAAATTTTTACTGATGATCTGGCCCCGATCGAAAGCCTGACCAATGATATGGTCCTGAAATTCCTGCTGGCAGGGGATATGGAGCAACTTCAATGATGACGAGAACTCACAAATCCGCAACGATCTTGATAACCGTACTGGTTCCCATTTTCCTGTTGATGACATCAATCCGCCTGCTAATGTTCCCCGTTTTTACGCAACTGGAATATTATCGCCCCGGATTCCCGGCTGATCCATACGGATTTTCCCTGCAGGACCGTTTGAAATGGAGCCGCATCTCTGTTGATTACCTGACCAATGGAGCCGGGATTGAGTTTCTGGCTGATCAAAAACTCGATGAAAACACACCGTTGTACAATGAACGTGAACTCAGCCATATGTTGGATGTAAAGAATCTGGTCCAGGTTATGATGATCATCTGGCCTTTGACCGGTATCGTGATCCTCGGTTTGGGAGTCCTTTCCATGCGTGGAGGGTGGCTGCCAGATTTCTGGTTGGCTGTCAGCCGGGGAGGTTGGGCGGCAGTCGGGTTGATCCTGACCGTTTTGTTTGGTGTAATGGTCAGCTTTAATGCGTTGTTTACCGGGTTTCACCGGATTTTCTTCAGTGGTGATACCTGGCTCTTTCTATTCTCTGATACGTTGATCCGTCTTTTCCCGCTCACATTCTGGCAGGACGCATTCACATTGATGGGAATACTGGTCTTTATTGGTGGTTTGGTACTGGGTATTCTGGGAAAACGGTATTCACAACAGGTTTAACAAAAAATGACGGCGTTCGCCGTCATTTTTATATTAAATCAAAAGTTTATTATGCGCCGAATTTATTAAGGCGAAGCGCGTGTGCCAGCGCAAAAGGCATGTTTTCCAGGGCTGGGAAGACTCCGAGCCCACCGCGCATACAAGCCCGTTCCCCGAATTCTGTCTCTGAATCTGGCCGGACAGATGCGGGGGCCCAGAGTACGTAGGGAACCGGATGCCACGAATGGGTTTTTAATTTGGCCGGGGTGCTATGGTCACCGGTGATGATCAATACATCCGGTTTTAATGCCAGAAGTTCCGGCAGAGCGGCATCGACGCCTTCAATGATCTTGACTTTACTATCGAAATTACCATCCTCGCCGTAAGAATCTGTTTTCTTAATATGCACAAAGAAGAAATCGTACTTATCCCAATTATCGGCAACGGCTTTGAATTCATCGGATGGTGATTCGCCGGAGAATTGGATCAGATCCATGCCTACCAACTGGGCGACACCGCGGTACATGGGATAAACAGCCACACAGGCAGCGTGCAGGTTGTATAGCTCTTTGTATGTCGGCAAACCGGGATCGGTGGCAAAACCGCGCAGGGTCAACCCGTTGGCCTTCGGTTCATCTTTCAGCAGTTTATGCGCTTCTTCGATCCACTGGTTGAACAGGTTGGCAGCTTTCTGGGCGGCGGCGTTCTTGGCCATGACTTTAAGAGGCGCGGCGCCGACACGTTGAGGATCGGTTTCTTCCAGGTCAGGTGAAAGCCCTTCGCCACGCATGACAACCGCGAAACGGTATTCCTTCACATGTTTGACCTCAATTTCAACGCCCGGGATCTTAATGGTCTTCAATTTTTCACAAATTGGGCCGGCTTCTTCGCTGGGGATACGACCGGCGCGACGGTCACTGATCAAACCAGTGGCATCAAGGGTGCAGAAATTCCCGCGGGCGGCAACATCCCCTTTATTGACGGTGACACCGACACCGAAAGCTTCCAGGACACCACGCCCGACCTCCGTTTTGACCGGGTCAATACCGAAAAGGCTTAAATGCGCCGGGCCGGAACCGGGGGTAATTCCGGCGCTGATCGGAACAGATTGACCAAGAATACCTTCCGCAGCGATTTTGTCCATGTTGGGGGTTTTGGCGGTTTCCAGTTCAGTCTTGCCGCCCGGTTCCATGGGTAGACCGCCCAGTCCATCCATGACCAACAGGACAATCTTGCTATTTACAGGTGCCAGGAGAGATTTCAAATCTTCAATTTCCATTTGGAGCTCCTCTAAGAATTGGCTGTTAGTAAAAAAGCAGCGCAAGAAAGACTCTTGCGCTGCCAGATTTCATCCGAGCCTTCAGCTCTTTATTTTACCTCACTGCAACAGGGTTTTCAGCATTCTCTGAAGCATCAAAGATGTGCATATTGTCCATATTGAAGACAAGGGTGACTTTATCACCGATGGCAAACCGTGTGCGCGGGTCAACGCGGGCAACATAGTTGTGCGTGCCTGAAACCAGATAGAGAATGATCTCATTGCCCATTAACTCAATAACGTCCACCTGGGCTTCCACCTTGGCGGAGCTGATATCGGGCGGCAGAAATTCCGGATTGTGGATATCCTCCGGGCGGATACCGAAGATAACCTTTTTTCCGTCAAATGGAGTATAAAGGGCTACCTTGTCATCCGGAACCTTTAATGAGAAACCATTCAATTCAATAATGGCACCCTTGCCATCTTTTTTGATCGTGGCATCAAAGAAGTTCATGGCAGGTGAGCCGATAAATCCGGCAACGAACAAATTCGCCGGCCTGTCATATAGATTTTGAGGAGTATCAAGCTGCTGCAGTACCCCTTTATTCATGACGGCAATCCGGGTAGCCATGGTCATGGCTTCCGTCTGGTCATGGGTCACATAAATGAATGTGTTCTGCAGGCTCTGGTGCAATTTGCTGATCTGCGCGCGGGTTTGAACCCTCAATTTCGCATCCAGGTTGGAGAGGGGTTCATCAAAAAGGAAAACTTTTGGTTCACGGACAATGGCACGGCCAACAGCCACACGTTGTCTCTGACCACCGGACAGTTCGCGCGGACGGCGCTTGAGCAACTGCTCAAGTCCCAGAATCGCGGCTGCTTCTTTAACGCGGCGGTTGATTTCTTCTTTCTTCACACCGCGTAATTTCAAACCAAAAGCCATATTATCAAACACGGTCATATGCGGGTAAAGCGCATATGACTGGAAAACCATGGCGATATCTCTATCTTTGGGAGGGGTGTCATTGACCCGGTTCTCGCCGATGAAAATATCTCCGGAAGTTACATCTTCCAATCCTGCCAGACAGCGCAGCGCGGTTGTTTTTCCGCAGCCGGAAGGACCAACCAGTACAAGGAATTCCTTGTCGTTGACGGTGATATCCATATTGTTTAACGCCGTGAAATCACCAAACCTCTTAAATACATTCGCAAATCGAACGCCAGCCATAAAACACCCTCCATTCGGAAAGAATATAGTGACTCAATTATACGTTTTTCCATTGAGAGCGCAAATACAATTCATCTACAATGGAAGGTGATATCTATCCGGTTTTGTCAACGCTTACATGGCAGGCAAGTTGGCCTGTACGATACAGGATATCTCCATATCACTGGAAACGTGATTCAGCTTCTTGAGAGTAATCGATGATCATCCATGGGGTAGCGCAAGGCGAGGATCAACAAAACAAACTGGACGATGGTTGGAATAATGGAAGAGAATTGGGAGAAGTAGAAAAGAAGCGGTGTCAGGACAGTTAAGGAAATTAGTAATACAAAATAAATGCAATTGATCAGACGTGTCTGCCACTTTTGGATGCGGAAAAAGAGAATTGCCGAGGAAACAAAGAGCAATAACCCTGTACCAGCCTGTAAACCGATCAGGATAAAATACAAATCCAGCGATGTAGTCCCGCGAATATAATTTCCGGCAATGAGGGGTTGTAAAAGTTCGATCATCCCTGGAAGATCTTGTACCCTTACAAGGATGCGATAGGATTCAGCCAATATCCAGATGCTCCAGGCGATCAATCCGCCGACCAGGAATGTGTGCAGATGAAACGGTGATAGAAACCTGGATATTTTCTCTTTAATCCGGATGAACCAGATTGGTTGAAGCTCCGGAACAAGGTTTAAATCTTCGTGTTTAAGAAAATCCTGTAAATTGATAGCCAACCGGGTGATATCCGGGCGGTCGGATGTTTTAATGACCTTGGCAAGTCTCATCTCCAATTCAAGTCTTTCGTTATCAGAGAGGTCATTGTCCAGAACTTCGTGTAAATCTTCAAATGCCTGGTAAAGATGAGCACGGGCATCCTGTTTTGCCGGTTTCTTTGTCCGGATATAAACCATAACCACAAGCAGGAAGAAAATATAGATGACCGGGGCGGCGGGACGATAAAAATAGTCGTTGGATGAGGTTATGAATTTGCCCACTTCATCTATAAATAACCCGACTCCGATACCGGCGCCAGCCGCAGCCAGGTTGTAGACCCACCGGTTGGAAAAGACCAAAAGTGATAGTACACTCACAAACAGGATCAATCCTCCCCAGAGGACATGAGCAATATGCAATTCACCGCCACCAATTTGGGGGTAATTGGTCAGGTGAAGGAAAAACCGGGTTCCACTGACAGAGAATGCAAAACTGAGCATGAGGATCAGAAGATATTGTTCGGCGTCTTCGCGGCGGATAAGGTGCCGGACCGGAGAAAGCGATATTTTCATGGCAAAGATGTTTTCATTTTCTTTCTGGCCAGGGATTATATGAATCGGTCGCCCTGATGGATTTTGATAAAACAAGTATTGTCATTCAATTCTAATGTTTTTAACAGGTAGATTAGGTTAGAATTTAACCAACCTCCTGGAATAAATGCTCATTCATACATACGGAAGACCGGCTGTTTTGTTGTATTATAAATATCCGGGGCAGGTGGGAGTGGATCAGGGACTGTAAATGATAATTCAATGATTTGGAAAAGCAATATGTATCCCGGCAATGAATCGGATGATCTGCTGAAAAAGGATAAAACGCATGACAACATCCAGATATTCGCTAGGTGTAATGGTCAGGGAAGTGAAGCGTCCAACCCTGGAAGAATCACTTGAACGAATCCACGCGATGGGGTTTGAGTGTGTTCAATTCAAGATGAGTGCGCTGGGGTTACCCACGTTACCGGAGGCGCTTCCTCACGGAAAAGCCGGTGAGATTGGTGCAGCTTTTTGGGCTTTTGGATTGAATCTGTCCGCTGTTTCCGGGACCTTTAACATAGCGCACCCCGACAAGAATGAACGTAATGCCGGGATTGCCGGCATGAAGACATTATGCGAAGCAGCAGAGGATATGGGAACCCAGATCATAACCATCAGCACGGGGACCCGAAATCCGGATCATATGTGGCGTTCACATCCGGAAAACGACTCGCCTGAAGCATGGCAGGTTATGAAAAAAACCATGCGGGAAATCATCCGAATCGCGGAAGCAAATTCTGTCCACCTCGCATTTGAGATAGAAGTGTCGAATATTGTCAATACAGTCGACAAAGCCGTTCGCCTTCTGGATGAAATAGAATCAGATAATTTGAATATTGTTATGGATCCGGCCAACCTTCTTTTCCGGGATGATGTTCCCCGCCAGCTCGAAATCTTTGAGGATGCCTTATCACGCCTGGGCAGCCGGATTGTCCTGACTCATGCGAAAGATGTAGGGGAATTTGATGAAAGTACCGGTGAACTGGAAAGAGTTCCAGCCGGGAAGGGCAGGCTGGATTTCCCGGGATTTTTCCATTTGCTTGAGAACACAGGCTATCAGGGTCCGGTTATCATACATAGCCTGCCGGAAGAGGATATGCCTGCAAGCCGTGATTTCATACAAAACACAATGATTCGAACGTATTAATCCTAAAAGCCTGGATCCGCATGAAATATGAATGATCCAACCCCGGATTATTACTAGAAAAGTGGATAAGCTGAATTTCCAGGCATCAGGAATAACCTGAAAAAAACAGAGCCAGGTGATTGGAGAAAATACAAGGTAATATGTGCCCCGCTTTTTTTCATGAGATAAAAATCGAAATCCCTGGCGTGATGTTATGAATCTATATGTGCAGGATATCCTTCCTGGATGATCCTTTCATCAGTGAAGTTTTTTATTCCGTATCTTTTTTTAGGAGCAGGACATGGATAAACAACCCTCCCTTTGGTGGAAAACCGGTGTGATATATCAGGTTTATCCGCGGAGTTTCCAGGATAGTAATGGTGACGGCATTGGCGATCTACAAGGTGTGATCAACCGGTTGGATTACCTGTCGAAAACCCTGGGAGTGGATGCCATCTGGTTATCTCCGTTCTATCCTTCACCCCAGGCTGATTTTGGGTACGACGTTTCAGATTATTGTGATGTTGACCCGGTTTTTGGCGACTTGTCAGTATTTGACCGCCTGGTCTGTGAAGCCCACCAGCGAGGTCTTAAAGTCATTATTGATATTGTTCCCAACCACACATCTGACCGGCATCCCTGGTTCGTTGAATCACGGTCAAGCAGGACCAATGCAAAACGTGATTGGTATATCTGGCGTGACGCGAAGCCTGACGGGACACCGCCCAATAACTGGCTGGCGGTCTTTGGCGGGTCATCGTGGGAATGGGATGAGACTTCTCAGCAATATTACATGCACTCTTTTCTGAAAGAACAACCTGACTTGAACTGGCGTAATCCGGAAGTCCGTGAGGCGATGTTTAATGTTTACCGGTTTTGGCTTGATCGGGGTGTGGATGGTTTCCGGATCGATGTGGCGCACTACATCATGAAAGATCCGGAGATGAGGGATAATCCCATCAACCGGGATCCTTCCAGGGGTGAGCTGAAGCCTACCGGAGATTATGATAAATTGTTGCATATCCATGATAAAGGTCACCCGGATGTTCACGGTGTTTATCGTGAGTTACGTAATATCCTGAATTCATATTCACCTCCCCGATATTCTGTGGGAGAAATCCATATAGCCGATTGGAAGGAATGGGCTACATATTATGGACAGGATGATGAATTGCACATGCCCTTCAACTTCGCCCTGCTTGTAGCTCCGTGGAAAGCCGCAGCGATTCGCAAAATTGTGGAGAATGTTGAGAAAGTCACTCCGCCCTGGGGTTGGCCCAACTATGTGCTGGGTAACCACGACGAACCCCGGATTGCCGGGAAGCTGGGTCAGGAGAAAGCAAGGCAGGCAGCCATGCTGTTATTGACGCTGCGGGGAACTCCCACTCTTTATAACGGTGATGAATTTGGTCAGATAAATGTTGAAATTCCGTTAGAGGAACAAAAGGATCCCTGGGGGAAACGGGTACCCGGAACGGGGCGTGACCGGAACCGAACGCCCAATCAATGGTCATCTGAACCAAATGCCGGCTTCACTCCGGCGGGTGTTACGCCCTGGTTGCCAGTAGCCGGGGATTATGAAACCGTCAACAAGGAATGTGAGTTGAAAGACTCCCGATCCATGCTCAATCTGTACCGGAAGCTGCTGGCTTTCCGTCGGCAATCGCCTGCTTTGAATTCGGGAAGTTATGAATCCGTTGACCCGGTTCCGGAGGATTGTTTTGCCTACATCCGGCAATCAGGCAATGAAAAGATCATAGTAGCCTTCAATATGGGAGAAACAACTGCCCGATTCAAATTCCGGCGGTTTGGGAATATGGAGATCATTGTGTCCACCGGAATGGATCGAACCGGAATGACTGATCCACACTCCATTGATCTCAGCCCCCGTGAAGGACTCGTCCTGCGGGTTTTGTAATATTACTCCAGCCAGGCAGACTGATGTGGCGCCAGCCTGATCGTCTTCAAGCCCGGATTGACCGGTGTACCTGTCAACAATTCCATTTTGGCTGAAAAACCCAGCGCGGTCGGGAAGGTTATATACGCATTGCTGTCACCCAGATTATGCAGCGCGATCATCCTGTGTTCGCCGTCGTCGCGGATCACACAGAGTGTAGCCGGGCTGGTCGTATCCAGGAATTGAATGGAACTACCGGAAAGATATGGGCGTTCTTTTCGCAATTTGACCAGGTGCTTCATAAAACTGAGGAAGGAAGATGGATCGTTCTGTTGATCAGCCACATTGACCTGTGCGGGAGCATACGGGTCTTTATTAATAACCGGCGCATAGATCTGGCTGGCTTCCGAAAAACCGGCATTCGGCTGATCTGCCGACCATTGCATGGGTGTTCGCACGCCGTTGCGGTCAAACAGATCAATGTTATCGCCCATGCCGATCTCGTCACCGTAGTAGATGATGGGAGTGCCCGGTAGAGAGAAAAGGATGGCATTTGCCTGTTTCATCTTTTCGATGTCATTGTCCATGAGAGGGGCAAAACGCCTTCGAATACCCAGATTCAACTTCATTCTGGGATCCGGTGAGTATTGCTGCCACATATAATCACGTTCTTCCGGGGTGACCATCTCCAGGGTGAGTTCGTCATGGTTTCGCAGAAATGTACACCACTGGCAGCCATCCGGAATGGCGGGTGTAGTCTCAAGTGCCCAGCGGATGGGCGCCGGGTCACCTTTTTTCATAGCCATATAGATGCGGGGCATAAGGGGAAAATGGAATGCCATGGTGAACTCATCACCTTCCCCAAAATACTCGCGAACGTCGTTGGGCCACTGGTTGGCTTCAGCCAGCAGAATGCGGCCGGGGAATTCCGCGTCTAGTACACGGCGCACTTTCTTTAAAAACTCATGCGTTTCCGGAAGGTTCTCGCAATTCGTTCCTTCGCGTTCGAATAAATAGGGGACTGCGTCCGCCCGGAATCCGTCCAGCCCCAGTCCTGCCCAGTACCGCATGGTATTCAGCATTTCCTCTTGAACGGCGGGATTGTCATAGTTCAGGTCCGGTTGAGACGCGAAGAACCGGTGCCAGTAGTATTCTCCCACTTGCTCACTATAGGACCAGTTGGAAGGTTCCGTATCCAGGAAAATGATACGGGTGTCCGCATATTCCTTGCCGCTCTTGCTCCACACATAATAATCTTTATAAGGGGACGATGGATCTTTAAGCGCTGCCTGGAACCAGTAATGCTGATCGGAGGTATGGTTGAGGACCAGATCTGCCACCACATGCATATCTCTTTTATGGGCTTCGTCCATTAATTTTTTAAAATCTTCGACAGTACCAAAATCCGGATGGATATGCAGAAAATCAGCAATATCGTATCCATCATCTTTTAATGGGGAAGGGTACATGGGAAGGAGCCAGATGCAATCCACACCGAGCTCTTTCAGGTAGTCCAGTTTTTCGATAACACCGCGAATATCACCTTTCCCGTCTCCGTTGCTGTCTCGAAAGGCGCGCACGTATAGCTCGTAGAAAATGGCATTCGAATACCAGTTTTTTCCCATTTTTCATTCCTTGTTGGAAGTTTCTAGAAGCCCTGGTAGACAAACGATGCAGCGGGAACATCTGACCAGAGAATACTTAATACTATACAAAAAATAAGGATTGCGGCAAGAACGGATTGGGTTAATGGGGGGATGGATTTGAACGGTACATCTTCGCCATTAATCTCTTGAAACCAATCCAGCAATAGGGAGACGATTACGCCAATGATCGGGATGACCACCTCCAGAGGGCGGATGCGCAGCATCCCGCCATCCGAAAAGAGCGAACCGGTAAAGCCTGCAGCCAGTTTTAACCCGCCGGTCGCAAACAGAATCCAGGTGGGCAGGAGCAACAGGTAGTTCCGCAATGCCCGCCCAACCTGCCATCCCTGTGAGAGTTTAGACGGAAGGATATAGCCCGGTTTTTGTGAGGCAAGATGATCCCAAACTTGATAAAGACCATGTAACAACCCCCAGGCGGCCAGCGAAATTGTGGCGTTGTGCCATAGCCCACTGACCAGCATGGTTGTGACCGGAGGGATGATTATTCTTGCCGGACTGCCGGAGGAAAGACCGCGACGTCCAAGCGCACGCTGGATCGGGAAAAAAATATAATCGCGAAGCCAGAATGAAAGGCTGATATGCCACCGATTCCAGAATTCCAGCATGGTCCGGGCAAAAAATGGCTGCCGGAAGTTGGGTGACAACCGGAACCCGAAGAACAGACTGATCCCGCGGACGATGGATGTATATCCGGCAAAATCGTTGTACAACCAGAAGCTATAGATCAACAGGGATATCCAGCGGTCTGAAATCGCGAATTCCAAAGACCGGGTAAATACTCCCTCGGGCATGAGCGTAACAAACAATCCTGAAAGGACCAGCTTGCGGAACAATCCAACCAGTATCAACCAGCTCCCTTCAGCCAGGCAGGCATTATCGACCAGCCGGTCATTTTTGACTTGCGGCAGAAAGTTTCTGGCGCGTTCGATTGGCCCGGATAACAAACGTGGAAAGTACGCCATGTAAATTGTAAAATCCACAATGTCATCTTCGGGGAGAATTTGTTTCTGATAGATATCCACCAGGTAGGAAATTGCCTGCAGTGTATAAAAGGAAAATCCAACAGGAAGTAATATCTCCGTTGTGAATGTAGATCCTGAAGAGAATGTTCGAACCAGAAGATCAAAGTGACCGGAAAGGGCAAACCGGTAGAAAAGCAGCCAAGCCGCATTAATGGTAATTCCCAAGCTCAACCAGACCTTTTTATGTTGGGTTGAGCCGGCAACAGCTTTTCCGAGATAAAAGTTGATCACAACTGACGAAACCAGAATGGCTGCAAAACCCCATTGCCATGACCAGGCGAAGTAAATGGAACAGACTGCGAGCCACATATTCTGTCTACGGCGGGGCAGGAGGTGGTAAACCACTAGAGCTGCAAGGCAAAAAAGCGCAAAGGGTTGGCTAATGATTTCCATTGAGGTCCAATGAAATGGATTGGCCGGAACCTTCCGGCGAATACAGCCCGGCAACGCGGTGGGCGAACCAGCGGCTGAATATTTCCGCCCCCTGGGTGTTCAGGTGTTTGACATCATTCCACGCGGAACCGGGAATATGGATCCCGATCTCTTCCTGTGAATATACAAAAGGTACACCGTACACATCTATCCGTTCCTGGATGGGGACCCGGAACATGGTGAAATATTTCTCGGAATCACCTTCCACATAGTTGGGAAGGAAATCCGGATAGATGGGTACTTCAAGGATGATCACACGCACACCCTGGTCTTCAGTAGCCATGACTTCATCCAGCCCGGAAAGGTCTTCTGCGTGAAGTTTGTATTTCGGGATGAATGCATCAGTATCAATGGTCAGGTCATTACCGGTATATCGCAGGAACCCGTCCGGTGCGAGCTGGTGCAGCATCCGGCTCCTTAATGCCTGATAATCCGGATTGAATGCCACGCGGTTTTGATTCAAAAACCGGAAAAACATGGATGTCTCAGTCAACCGCCCGGTCAGATTGGGTTGACCGATACGATCCCTTACCCAGGGATCAGACATCAACGGGCGGGCGAGTTCCCCAAAATCACGGGAAAAATCGCGGGCAGATATTCCCAACACCAACAACTCCGGTTGGTAACGGTAAACCAGAAGAGCGGCGATCTTGCCTGCCGGACCAGCAGTCAATGTGCCAAGGCTAAAGTTGTAGCATTTGATGGAGCTGCCGGTTTCCTGTTCGTATGTTTTGGAAAAGACAGCCGGATTAATGGCTGTATCCAACTGTGAACTACCCAGAAAAATACAGTCCACCTTTTCCCTGCCGGCAATTTCATCCAATGCCTGAAGTTTAATATCCAGTTCGGCATTCGCTGAACCAAGTAAAGGCGCAGGCCAGAAGCCCAACTGTATTCCCAACCGGGTCAATCCTTCACCGGAAAAGGCACTGACTAGCAGGATCAACATTGCACCCAACAGGACACCGCCAAAAGGCGGTGTGATCTGCAGGGATTTGAACGGATTAAGTCTGGTCACCGGATGGTCTGCAATCCTGGTCTTAGAGTTTGGGCAGGACAATGGATTGTTGCCCCTGGTATTTCCCCTTTTTGTCAGCGTACGAGATCTCGCAGCCTTCGTCTGCTTCAAAGAACAGGACCTGCGCGATCCCTTCATTGGAATAGATCTTTGCCGGAAGTGGTGTTGTGTTACTGATCTCAAGGGTTACAAAACCCTCCCATTCCGGTTCAAAAGGAGTGACATTTACAATAATGCCGCAACGGGCATAAGTGCTTTTCCCCAGACAGATGGTCAACACACTGCGGGGGATACGCATATACTCCACCGTGCGGGCCAGCGCGAAGGAATTGGGGGGAATGATACATACGTCGCCTTTGAAATCGACCATGGAGCGGGGATCGAATTGCTTTGGGTCAACCATGGCTGAATAGACATTGGTGAATATCTTGTATTCGTCTGCCACGCGGATATCATAGCCGTAGGATGAAACGCCATAGGAGATCACCCCCTGCCGGATCTGCCGGTCTGCGAAAGGTTCGATCATCTTGTGTTCCAGTGCCATTTTGCGGATCCAGCTGTCCGATTTAAGTCCCATATCGTAGCTCCTCTATTTCTCAGTGGTTTATTTCAACGGGAAATTCCCGCGGGTGGATAAAGTGGTTCGCAGACTATTAATCCTCTCAGCTGCCTGGCATTCGATCTTCTTTGCCCGTTCCAGATAATCCCCGGCAGCCCCGGTGTCAGTCAAAGCGGGGCAATTAATGCGCACATTGTACCCTGCCGCGGTTATGGCGGTCATCGCCAATTCACCTGCTGAACCGGCATCCGAAATGGCGTTTATATTCCCGTTCTCCGCCACATCCATTGCCAGACTGAGAACCAGATACGCCTGTTCCAGTGTTTGCAGGGGGACTTCAATCGCCTCACGGGTAGCCTGTTCAACCGCTGCCTGTCGTTGGGACTGCTGTTCGTTCGTATCCTTTGGCAAGCGGCTGGCAGCCATCCAGGTTTCAAAAGCGGCTGAATCCTGTTGCATGGTCTGCAACAGTTTCAGGCGCAATTCTTCCGCTTCTTCAATGATCTTCCACATGCGGGGCTCGACAGCAATATACTTTTTCTTGCCGACTGTTAGACGGGCAACCATGCTTACCAGGCTGGCGGCGGCTGAACCGGCGTAAGCGGCTGCACTCCCTCCACCCGGTGTTGGAGTACCGGCGGCCAGGCTGTCAAGGAAATCCTTGCCCGGAATATCCGGTGCTTTTACAGTTTCCATTTGAGCGTTATGAAGTTTTTCTTCCAGCACCTGTTCCGTCTTGAAATCATCCAATTGCAGATACCACACGGCTGAATCACGCAGAGCATCCTGAGGGATCAGACCGACCAGTTCACTATGATGAACAGTCACACCATATCGCGTGGCTTCTGCGCGTACGGCTTCCATAACGCGGAAAACGGGTGTTTGCCGGAAATTCGTAAGATTCATGGATACCTGGGCGCGGCCTTCCACCAGCAACCCCAGTGCTTTGACGAATCGGAAGCCGCCGGAAGAATTGCGCACAGCTTTCGCGATCTTCTGCGCGATGGAGACATCGTCTGTGGTGAGGTAAATGTTATAGGCGATGAGCGGGGCGCGGGCACCGATTACCGTGGCACCGGCTTGACCCAACGTTAATGGACCAAAATCCGGGTTTCGGTCTGGGTTGATGCCAATCTCGGCCTTTAGCAATTCATATTCGCCGCGGCGGATATTCTCCAGGTTCTGACGATCAGGGCGGGTGGCTGCGGCTTCGTATAGATATACAGGAATGGATAGCTCCCTTGCCACACGATTGCCCACCCGGCGGGCCATTTCAACACATTCCTGCATGGTGATGTCGCTGATGGGGACAAAGGGCACCACATCCGTCGCGCCCAGACGTGGGTGTTCGCCGGTATGTTGATCAAGGTTGATCAAGGATCCGGCGGTCTTTATCGCCTGAAAAGCGGCTTCTTCCACTGCAGCCGGCGCGCCGACATAGGTCACAACAGTACGATTGTGGTCCGTATCGGAGCTATGATCAAGAATTTGCACGCCCTCCACCGAGCGGATGGCGGACAATATTTGTTCAACAACCTCAGGTCGGCGGGCTTCTGAAAAATTGGGAATGCATTCCACGATAGGGTTGGGCATTTGTCCCTCTTGATCTGCAGGATTGTGATAATTATACCGAAGGAACCTGAACAGTCTGCAACTTCTAATCAATGCCGTGGATATATCCAAAGAAGAGCTGTCCAATCCGATGGGTGAGTCTGTCGAACCCGGTAGGTGAGCCTGTCAAACCCGGTAGGTGTGCCTGTTGAATCCGATGGGTGAGCCTGTCGAATCCGGTTTGTGAGCCTGTCCAATCCGATGGGTAGGCCTGTCGAACCCGGTGGGTGAGCCTGTCCAATCCGGTGGGTGAGCCTGTCGAACCCGGTGGGTGAGCCTGTCCAATCCGGTGGGTGAGCCTGGCGAACCCCATACGTACGAGGTGAATACTTTCCCTTCGATACCGCATGTCAACGATCTACATGTGTACCAGGGAGGCTCAAGCAACGGAATAATTGGCTATACTTAACCCATGTGCGGACGATTTACCATTGCGTTTGATCTGGCGGATCTGAGTGATGAACTCGGGTTGGGTGAAATGCCACTGGACTGGGAACCGAGATACAACGTAGCGCCAGGCCAGCCGGTACTGGCTGCGACAGATGCCGCCACCCGCAAGGCCGAGTGGTTGCGCTGGGGTCTGATTCCTTCCTGGGCCAAAGATTCGGTCATTGGAAATAAGTTGATCAACGCGCGGGCGGAGACCCTGTCTGAGAAACCATCCTTCCGGAATGCTTTTCAGAATCGACGCTGCCTGATCTTCGCGGACGGGTTCTACGAATGGCAAAAACCGGCTTCGGGAAGGGGAAAAACGCAGCCGTTTTACTTCCGGCTAAAGAATGGCAAACCATTCGCCTTTGCTGGATTGTGGGAAATATGGCAGCCGGTTGGGGAATCAACGCCGTTGAAGACCTGTACGATCATCACCACCAGTGCCAATCCGCTGGTGGCTACGGTACATGAACGCATGCCGGTGATGCTCGCAAAGGAAGATGCCTGGGATTGGGTTGGTGGGGGACCGGGAGTGGATCTGCAACGCCTGTTAAGACCGTTCGACCCGGAGCAAATGGAAGCCTACCCGGTGGGGCCTTATGTCAGTAAACCGGGGTATGAATCAAACCAATGCAGGGAACCCATAAAAAGCTTATTCTAGATCGTGTGATCTATTAGATTTTCAACATCATCAAGATCTTTATTTCGACCGGAAGCTTTTTTGTTCTTAATCTAATCAGGCTTTGAGATTATTGCAATATCAACACCATCGATATTTTTGACAATTCTTCTTTCATAGCTTGCCTCAAATTCAATCCCTGAAACAGCTGTGAGAACTTCAATCCTGTAAGGGGGGATTCCCATTCTTATTATGTTTTTCGGGTTTGTGAACAATTCTTCATGCAATTCGGATTCACCGAAACCAAACTCATGCAATGTTTTGACAACACAGGAGGCGTTTTGCGGATCAATAGCTATCCAGATATCCATATCACCTGTTGTGCGAGGATATCCATGAAAAGCTACCGCGTATCCACCTATAAGAAGATACCGGACTTTATTCTCGTTCAATAACTTCAAAAATTCTTTGAAGTCGGGTGACAGCCGGATCATACCCATAGACGGTTTGCCTCAAACTTTCCAATGCTTCCAGGCGTTCCTCCGGTGTTCTGGAATGCCAATAAGCAATATCCTGCCGGCGGGCTTGCTCTACTGTGACGATTGAAAAGTATTTTCGATCGACATTATTTATCAATTTTCCGGATTCCATCATTTAATTATATCCTTTGATCTTCCGGATGATGTACACAATTGGGTAATATCACGGTTTCAAATAATCACCTATAATATTGCCTGTTTTCTGTATGTTTCAATAAAAGGATTATGAATGGAATTACCGGTCATCATCAGAGGTATTGTTATGGGTTTTTCCATTGCCGCGCCGGTCGGGCCGATCGGGGTGTTGTGTATCCGGCGGACGATCAGCAATGGACGGTTTTCCGGCCTGGTCTCAGGGCTGGGAGCGGCAACGGCTGACGGATTGTACGGCTGCGTGGCGGCATTTGGTTTGACGTTCATCTCCAGTTTCCTGGTGAGCCAGCAATTCTGGCTTAAACTGGTTGGCGGTCTGTTCCTGTGTTATCTGGGAATAAGAACATTGCTCTCACGTCCGGCGGAACAGGCAGCTTCAGCGGTTTCCAATTCGACAATAGCCGGAGATTACCTGTCCACTTTCTTCCTGACGGTGACCAACCCCATGACCATTCTGTCATTCGCGGCAGTCTTTGCCGGATTGGGATTGGGTACAACCAGCGGCGACTACACGTCAGCGGGTCTTTTGGTGCTGGGCGTGGTCATCGGTTCCGGGCTGTGGTGGCTGTGTTTGTCCGGGTTTGTCAGCATCTTCCGGAACAGATTCACCACCACCGGGATGGTCTGGGTCAACCGAATTTCCGGGGCGATCATCACCGCTTTTGGTGTACTGGCTTTGCTGAGTCTGCTTCCAATATCCGGATGAACAGGATAAAATTGGATTATCGAAATCCTTGACCCTCAGGCAGGTTGTGGTAGAATTTCGTCCGTTGCCTCCATCGTCTAGGGGACCAGGACGCAGCCCTTTCAAGGCTAAAACCGGAGTTCGAATCTCCGTGGAGGCACTCGCAGCGCAAAAAAGACGTTGCGACAATGGGATTTTCCCGACCGATCAAACCGCCGGGTAACCGGCGGTTTTCAACCCCCAACTTCCCCGTAGACGGGTCCATGAAACAAGACGCGGATTGCGGCGAAGTGAAGATTGGAGAGGCGTAATGAAATATGCCATTTTAGAATGTGGCGGCAAGCAGTATAAAGCCGTCGAAGGTACCACAATTGATGTGGACCGTATGACCGCAGAAGCCGGCCAGGAAGTACATCTGGATTCGGTTCTTCTGGTTGTTGATGGTGATGACGTGAAAGTCGGCACGCCGAGCGTAAAAGGTGCCCGGATCAAAGCCACAGTGGAAGATGAAGTCAAAGGTCCGAAACTGGTGGTCTTCAAATATCGCCCGAAGAAACGTATTCGTGTCAAGACCGGTCATCGCGAGAAGTACACACGCTTGATGATCAACTCGATCGAAATGGAGTAGAGATAATGGCTCATAAAAAAGGCGGCGGTTCAACCCGCAACGGACGCGATAGTAATTCACAACGGCTGGGCGTGAAGAAATATGCCGGAGAGCACGTTCTTTCCGGAAATATCCTTGTACGCCAGCGCGGCACCCGCATCAAACCCGGCCGCAATGTTGATATTGGAAAAGACGATACCCTGTTCGCGATTGCTGAAGGTGTCGTAGTGTTTGCCACCCTGCCGAATGGCCAGAAGATGGTTTCGGTGGACCCTGTTGCTCAAACAGCGGCGGCATAACTAAAGGCAAGGCTGCTGCACCGCCATTCACACCGTGGAATGCCGGATGCAGTCAATTCCTTTGAAAGGATGGTAATTCATTATGAAAAAGGGTATTCACCCAACCTACTACACCGATGCGCAGGTGATTTGCGCCTGTGGTAACACCTGGACAACCGGTTCGACCAAGAAAGTCATTCATACCGAGGTGTGCTCAAAATGCCACCCGTTCTTTACCGGCCAGCAACAGCGTATTCTGGACGTTGAAGGCCAGGTCGACCGCTTCTATAAAAAATTGCAGGCCCGCCAGGATATTGTTGACACACGCAAAGCCCGCGAGACCGCCAAAGTCTCCCCGGAACGTCCCATTGTCGAGCTGGAACTGGGTAACCGTCCGACAGAAGCGCTTTCAAAAGCCGGTATCACCAATGTCGGTGAATTCTTTGCCAAACTTGGTGAGGGCGAAGATGCGGTGCTGGCTATTGAAGGTTTCGGCCGTAAATCATTGATCGATCTGAAAAAGAAACTGCGCCAGCTGGGTTATGAGCTTCCAGAAGAAACCGGGGAAGCCGCGGCCTAACTTGCGGTACGGATTAAAATCTATCAGGCAGGTAGTTCCATTACCTGCCTGAAATTTTTAATATGCTGACATTTCGTTTGGTATAGAATAAATCAAAAATCATCATGAGGATGGCATGACAGATTCAATTGGTTCACTGGAAGTGGTATGCGGATCCATGTTTTGCGGAAAGACGGATGAATTGATCCGGCGGCTCAGACGGGCGGTTATCGCGCGCAAGAAAGTCCAGGTGTTCAAACCGGCAATTGATATGCGGTATTCGGCAGAGCAGATTAATTCCCACGCTGGCTCAGCTTTTGATGCTGTTCCCATCGCAACAGCCCGCGAGATTCTCTCATTGCTGGATCCAGAGGTGTCTGTTGTCGGGATTGACGAAGCCCAGTTCCTGGATGACGCCATACTGGATGTTGTGGATGAACTGATACATAAAGGCATCCGGGTGATCGTTGCCGGATTGGATACGGATTTTCGTGCTGAACCCTTCGGCTGCATACCTGTATTGATGGCCAAAGCGGAACGGGTGGATAAATTGCAGGCCATTTGCATGGTGTGCGGTGGACCTGCCAGCCGGACACAAAGACTGGTCAACGGGAAACCAGCCCGGTATAGTGATCCCGTAGTGATTGTTGGCGCGGCGGAACTCTATGAAGCCCGATGCCGAGCGCACCATGAAGTCCCCCGATCCTGATTCGAAAACTTTGCCCCTGTGATAGGAGAAGTCCATGAAGGATTATCATGATTTCCTGGCTGAGGTATTGATCCCTGAAGATTCTTTACAGCAAAGAATCCGTGAATTGGGAAAACAGATCACGGGTGATTATGCCGGAAAAGAGATTCTGTTGATTTGTATCCTCAGGGGCGGAGTGATGTTTCTAACAGACCTGATCCGGCATATCGATGTGCCGCTGGCCATTGAATTCATGGCAGTCTCTTCTTATGGTGTTGGAGGTCGTGAATCGAGCGGGAATGTCCGCATTACACTTGACTTGAATTGCAGTATCCAGAATAAACACGTTATTATTGTTGAAGATATTATTGACAGCGGTTACACATTGAAATCTGTGATTGAGTTGTTGGAAACCCGTGATCCGGCCAGTTTGTGTGTTTGCACACTTCTGGATAAAGCGGAACGTCGTGAAGTGGAAGTGCCTGTGAAATATACAGGATTTGAAATTCCCAACAAATTTGTCTTTGGTTATGGCCTTGATATTGATGATTTCTACCGCAATCTGCCATTCATTGGTGTGGTCAACCTGGAGCATTATCAGCCGGAATAATTTATGACCGGTTCTATTGATTTTAGTGGGAATTCCGGCTCACTTGAGCCACTGATTACACAGATGCGCGGGGTTTTGGATCCCGCACTGGATATCTGGTTGGTTGGGGGAGTGGTACGGGATCAACTGGCAGGAAGACCATGCCATGACGTGGATATCATCCTGCCGGAGGATGCAAAAAAAGCAGCCCGGCTGACCGCAGATGCGTTGCATGGAGATTTCTTCGCCCTGGATGAAACCAGGGGAATGTACCGCGTTCTATTCACCGATAACGGGCAACTGGATATGATTGATTTCAGCCGCTATCAGGCAGAATCCCTCGAATCAGATCTCGCGATGCGCGATTTCTCGGTCAACGCGATTGCCATGCGTTTGCATGACCCCGTGGAATGCGTTGATCCAATGAACGGACGGCAGGATCTAAAAGACAAGGTCTTGCGACCATGCCGGGCAGACTCAATTCGCAATGATCCGGTTCGAGCGATCCGGGCGGTGAGATTATCGCTGGCTCTGGGTCTGCGTATGGTTCCAGGATTGGCCGGTCAGATCCGTGAAACGGCGCCGCTCCTTCAGAGTGTGTCTGATGAACGAAAACGCGACGAAATTTTTAAAATACTGGAAGAACCTCAACCGGCATCTGCCATTCGGTTGCTCGATCACGTGGGGCTTCTCGCCAGGCTTTTTCCTGATCTGATGGAATTAAAAGGTGTAACCCAATCACCACCCCATGAGTTGGATGTCTGGGAGCATACTCTGGCTGTGATTGCCCAAATGACCAGCCTGCTTGATCTGTTTCTCAATCCGGATACCGTTCTTGAAGATGGCGGCAACCTCATGCTCGGGTTGGCAGCCGGAAAGCTGGGACGTTTCCGCGATCCGATTCGCCGGCATTTTTCCGGGAGATTGAATCCTTTTCGTTCTAGAAGAGGATTATGCCTTTTAGCCGCCCTGCTGCATGACATTGCCAAACCTGCCTGCCGTAGTATTGGTTCAGATGACCGTGTTCATTTTTATAAACATGAGATAGTTGGCGCAAGAGAGGTACAGGAAATTGCCCGTAGAATGGCATTTAGTGAAGTTGAAGTAAAAGCTCTTGAATCCATGGTATCCAATCATATTCGACCGCGCTACCTTTCTGCAGATACCCTGTTACCATCACGGCGCAATGTTTTCCGGTACTTCAGGGTAACCGGAGAAACCGGGGTAGAAACCTGTTTGCTGGCTTTGGCTGATTTTCTCGCTCTGACCAATTTGCCACCGGATCAGGATGACTGGATAAGAGAACTGGAGCGCACGGAAGTCTATCTGGAAGGTTGGTTTGAAAAGCGTGAAATTTGGGTTGAGCCTATCAGGTTGCTGGACGGTACCGAGATCATGAAGGAGTTTGATCTTCCTCCGGGCAGAATGATCGGTAAAATCTTGAATAGAATCCATGAAGCCCAGGCCTGTGGCGAAATTTCAAGTCGGGTTGAAGCAATTGAGCTGGCAAAAGGCATCATCCATAATCCGGAGCGGGAGGATGAGAATGCATGAAACATCGGTTGAACTGAATTATGAGGAAACTGGAAAAGGGACTCCAATTGTGTTCATCCACGGTTTCCCACTTAACCATACAACATGGCTGCCGGTGGCAGAATTACTAAAAGAAAAAGCCCATGGTATTTTGCCGGATGTACGGGGATTGGGACAATCACCGGTTACAGGGACAGAAACTACGATCGCGGAAATGGCCGGGGATGTCGTCCGGTTGATGGACCGGCTGGAAGTTGAGAAGGCTGTAATTGCCGGTCATTCCATGGGTGGTTACGTTTCCATGGAGATCGTGCACAACCACCCTGATCGGGTCTCCGGGTTGTGTTTGGTGGCCACCCGATCAGGTGCTGATACACCTGAAAAAGCTGCAGGCAGGATTTTGAACCGCACACAAGTGTTACAGAATGGTACATCCACATTCATCCGGGACATGTCCATCCGTCTGACAGATGATCTTGATTTACGCCAACAATTGTTGACCATTATGCAGAAAGCCAGCCCATCAGGTGTGGCCATGGCTCTTCATGCACTGGCCAATCGAAAAGACGCCACACCCTGGTTGGAGGCGCTATCCATCCCGATTATTCTGGTATCCGGAGGAAGGGATACATTCTCTCCGCCTGAGGTCCTTTATGAACTTTCCCGCCGGGTTAAGGATGGCCGGTACTACTCCAGTCCGACAGGAACACATATGGTGCTCATGGAAGAACCCGGGCTTGTCGCCCGGGCTCTTGAAGAAACATTTTTAAACCAGGATTGATCAGCCTTTCGGTTCCAGATCTATGCTAAATATATCGCAGGCTGCCAGATTATCCTTAACCAGGCAACCGGAAAGCCCGTTAATTGTAAGATCCGTGATGAAATTTGCCAGATTTTCACTGGATGATGTGACTATGATCAACGTGGTTTGATTTTCATCGCGTACCAAACCGACCAATCCAAGGCCATCGGTGGAAACCGTGCTCAGACCGGGTATCCCGATCAACACTGGGACCGGTTCAATTTCTTCTTCATCGCGAGAGTCCACATATTCTGTTGGCTGAATCAACTCTGTGTCGATCATTCCAGACCCTGATTCTTCATTTTGGCCGGCAGTTGGTGTAACAGTCGCAGTATGTAACGGCTGAGGGGAAAGATCAATACCGAGCCCGGCCAGAATTTCGCCAGCTTCATCACCGGGGTTGAATGTGGTGAGGAGAACACGGTTTGGTGCGGAGGTGTTATCCCGGGAAACTGATAGTTCACCCGGTTCAGTTCCAATGACCTTTTCCAATTTCGCCACAATGGATAGTAGATCGCCCTTCAACTCCATTTCGTTGTCCGGGACAAGAACTACAGGATCGTTGAATATTGCCGGAAAATCTTCCAATGTTTTTTCCCTGGATGTTCCGGTCACAAAACCGGCAAGGTTATAGACAAAAACCTGATTGTCTGCCGATTGGACATATTGTGTGGTGAGCAAACTTAGATCGCCCAATACCAGCACATTTCCATCCCCATATTTCACCAGAGCGAACGGAGAAAACTCACCGGCCATATCTGTTGCCGACGAATACGTGGAATCCGAGCAAGATGCCAGAGGGTATTCATTTGTTTTTACGGAGTGTCCGCCATAGATCACCAGCTTTGATACATTTTTCATCAATTCGTTGCGATCAAAATCCGTCAAGATCACATTGCGGTAGTTTCCTTCATTGGAGACCATATCGTAAAGGTAATCGTCGGAAATTGAGGTATCGAAAGGTTCCAATAACCTGTTTGCGATATCCACACCGCTCAAACTGATACTCATTGTTAGACTGTCAGAAGCCATCAAATTGCGGGTGGGATCGGTGGCTATGATCAAGAACCCACCGCGTTTCACAAATGAGGTTATTGTTGAGATCTCAAAAGATGAGTAATTTTGAAGCGGGGCGAGTGAAATGAATGCATTTACGGTTTTCAGAGAGGTTTTCAGGTCAAAATCCTGAGATGTGACCTCAATGGCACCGCCCATTGATTCGATAGCCCGGATGAATGGATCGATCTCAGACATGGATACCATGTTCCCATGGGACATATCGAAGAGGATGGTCGTCTTCGGATTTTCCGGTGGAATCTTTAATGGAATAGCTGTTGACAGGGGAGGCGTAGGAATATCTATGGCAGAAAATTCCGGCATTTTTACGGAATTGGTAACGGGAAATCCCGAGTAGAACCAGAAAGTTGTCAACAATCCGGGTAGCACTAGGCAGGCAATGGCAATCAATATATTGGATCGTTTCATTGTGCATCTCCCAAACCGGGAATATACAGCATGTATGATCCGGGCTGTGCCGGATATTCCGTTTTGTTGCCATCAGGATCGGTCCGGAAGAAGCCAACAGGTTCCAATATTCTTGCTGTTAACCCGGCCAGGTCATAAAGATCAACCACCCTGTAATGACGTATGCCTGCCAGTTTGGCCGCTTTTTCTTCGGCATCGGATAATGAACCAAGCGCGTCAATCAGTCCATATTTCAGCGCATCACTGCCAGAATACACCTCACCACGCAGGATGATCTCATCAGCTAAATCCAACCGATCTCCGCGTCCCAGCTTCACGACTTCCAGAAATCCGGTTTTCAGCATTTCCAATTCCCTTGAAAAGGAATCCCGTGGCATTCCCCAGATTTTATACGGACCGGTTGAATAAACGTCTTCATAAACAACCGGTTCCTGAGGCAGGGTACCAATTACCCCGATATTGCCAATCTCCGAGCTGGCTTTGGCGAAAATGTAATCGGTCCCGCTGGCAACGTAATATCCACCGCTGGCCGCCATACCTTCGATAACAGTAACGACCGGCTTTGTTTTTCTCAGGGAAATGATCTCCCGATAGACAGATTCGGTATCTGTAACTGTTCCGCCGGGTGATGTCATCACGAGGATGACAGCCCTGATATCTGCTGAGTTCTTGGCTGTGGATATTTGTTGGATCATATCGTGGGCTGTGTAATAGTAGAAAGCATCACTTAAGTAGATCACCCCGATAGCCGGACGGGGAATCAAAAATGATAGGGCTATCCCGATTATGAGAGGAATGATTACCCAGATGGAAAACCTGGCCAGTGACCAGGGCGATCTGGAGGGAATTGATGCTTCAGTAGTCATGTATACTCCTTATGTGTTACATGTATTATACGGTTATCCAATCCCCGGGCAATTGAACTTCAACCCTTGAGAGGTTTTCCAGATCATTGAGCTTTTCAATATCTCTTCTGCATATCGGATTATCTGCCAGTCTGTTTTTTTCGCATCTATCTATTCCCGTATCAGTTCGACCCAACCCGGCAGAGTGGTGCCAGTGTGTGGGTTTTATTTTGACCATTCTGGGAATTGACCAGATTCCCGGTGAATACTGGACAGCCGCGTCACTGGCTGAACCTGATCAGGATGGGCTGACATGGATGGACTATCAGGGTTATTCATTACGCCGATCCGGTGATAAACCACTAACAGGCGATCTATTGGTTTTGGCGGGTGGCGCGCAGGTCGTTACCGTTCAGGAATGGAACTCAATGGAACATCTGGTTCCTGTACCGGTTGATGTCTGGGCAGGTCATATCGGCATTGTACTCGGCGCCGGGGAAGTAATTCTTGAAGGAACAGAGTATTTCAACATCCGGTTATTAAGTGCCAACTGGGGTGTAAATTCCAGCTACCTTGGCGTAGTCGGCTCATGCTACAACGTGGATTCGTCTGAATTTCTGGTGGAAAAAGATGATGAGAGCGCGAAATTCTTTTATGCATCCGATCCCCGAAAAGAACGGGAAAGGATGGTCAACCGGGCGGAGCGCTGGGCTATGTTGGGATTGAGAGCCAATTCCGGAGCCTCTCTTGATGGTTTTCCGGTCACACCTTCCGGCTTCATCAGTGACGTGATGCAACCTGTAGGGGCAGAACCACTCATTCCGACCATTTGGGATGTCGCGGCTGAAATGGTTCAGATTACCCCTGAAAGCCTGCTTCCCGGGGATTTTGTGCTTTTTGGCGACCCGGTTGATCCGGGATTGGGTGTTGTTGTCGACCCCGGTATGGTAATTGGCGGTCGGACGTGGACAGGCAGCCTGATCTATTTAGAAGCCGAAGGCCGGGCAACCGGACCTGCCATATGGACGGCCAGTCTGATTGGAGAGGACTGGGTGCGAAATAACGCGGACACGGAGTCAACGAAGATTAAATTCCTACGGTATAAGGGCATTCCCGCCTATCTGGGCTTTTCATCAAATGAACCTCTCCGAATTAATAACAGAGAAGGGAATGTGGAATTGGAATTGTTCGTCATGAATAGCGGCGGAATGGAGATGGATGTCAGCTCCATTCTATTGACTCTATTTCAGACCAATCATGAAGAAGATCGTATACCCCCAAAATCGGTCAATAGAGTAATCCTTACTGATCTCAATATCCATCTGGTTCCCGGCCAGTCATATCATGTATTCAGTGAAATTGATCCCATAAAGCCGGGGGAATACGGGGTATCGATTGAATATCAAACCACCGGTGCGCAGAATATAAAAGTGGGAGAGGTTCTCCTCACTGTTGATTGAGGTTTTCAGGGAAAGATCTCTGTCAGGATCGGTTCATAAAAACATCGGCAACCATTCTCATGGGAACAACCCTTGACCGGCAAAACCGGTGTTTCCTCCTTGCTGTACGTGCCTTCCAACTTTCTACAGGCCGGACAACAATCTGCAGAAGCGGCGATCCGGATCAGTTGAACCCTGGGATTGTCTCTGAATTTCTTTAATGCCACTGCCTGTTCAGATGTGACTGAAAGGTCAGCCTGACAAAATAGGCAGGTCGTTGCATCGTCAGGTGATTGGTTATGGCAGTTTGAACAAGTTTGCACAGTAGTTTCTCCTGTTATTGGATATTCTACTATGCCGCGCCGTTTTATATGGCCGCGTGTGTAACCATTAATGACCCGGTTTGATGGGTTCTTGCAAATTTCCGTATATAGGCATGCAGAATATTTTGAGACACAGGTTTGATCAGATAATCATCTGCGCCAGCATTGAGCACTTCCGCGATCATTTCAGTTGAATCAAGGGCAGATAGTATCAGGATTGGAACAGTGCTGCTCTTGCGAATTGCTTTACAGACCTCACGTCCGTCCATCTCTGGCATCCAGAGATCCAACAGAATAAGATCAGGTCTGTGTTTTTTTGCCATTTCGATTCCTTCAGAAGGGAGATTGGTTGAAAGAACCTCAGCCGGGTATGTAGCCAGTAAGAACCGAATTAATTCAGTTGATGCCGGATCGTCATCAATAACCAGAATGCGCACATTTCCTCCGATAAGAATTACGTTTATTATGCGGCAGAACCGGAGAAAACCACCTTTCAACTTCTTTACAGTAAAAATCAATAAATTAGGGTCGTGGAACGTTGTCCTTGTGGTAGAATCCAATATTTAAAGCGCATATTGCGGTTTTTCCCGAAAGATCGCATTAATTGTCATATTCTCAGGAGGCACACATGGTTCAAAAGAAATGGGTATATCTGTTCGATGAAGTTGAACAGGCTCAAAAATACTGCGACGGGGACTGGGAAAAAGTCCGCGGTTTGCTGGGCGGAAAAGGCGCCAACCTTGCTGAAATGACTCGTATCAAGTTGCCGGTTCCACCTTTCTTTACAGCGACGACTGAAGCCTGTAATGCCTATCAGCCAACCGGCAAATTCCCTGAAGGTCTCTGGGACCAGATGCTGGAATCTTTGAAAGCCGTTGAAAAGGCTGCCGGTAAAACCTTCGGCGATCCGAAGAATCCGCTGCTGGTTTCCTGCCGATCCGGTGCCAAGTTCTCCATGCCCGGTATGATGGATACGGTTCTGAACATTGGTCTGAATGATGAAACTGCCAAGGGAATGGTCGCCCTGACCAATAACGAACGGTTTGTATACGATTCATACCGCCGCCTTATCCAGATGTTCGGATCGGTTGTTTTGGGAATGCCCGATGAAGCATTCGAAGATGTTCTGGAAGAAATGAAGAAAGACAAAGGCGCCAAGGTTGATACTGAACTGGATGCCGAAGCTTTAAAGGATCTGGTTGAGAAATTCAAAGCGGTTACCAAAAAATTCAAGCATGAATTTCCCCAGGATGTGTTCGAACAGATGAAACTGGCCACTGAGGCTGTGTTCAAATCCTGGAATGGCAAGCGTGCTGTGGATTACCGCCGCGCCACCAATATTCCCGATGATCTGGGTACTGCTGTCAACATTGTGACCATGGTCTTTGGCAATATGGGCAATGATTCCGGAACCGGTGTTGCCTTTACCCGTGACCCGGCTACC
>CAYRHB010000030.1:30348-31391 GCA_964424035.1 uncultured Leptolinea sp. | reverse complement strand
GTATGAATTTACATCTCTGAGCAGGCACAATGACCCGCCGAATTTTCCATCCGATTGAAAAGGAGTGAAACGGGCAGAAAAAGTCCGCCCGTTTGCCAGTTGGATCTCCCGAACCAAACCTTCGCTGGCAACCTCGGTATAAACACCCGGCACTGTGTCCTGTAAGGATGGTAAAGAGGCAAACCGTTTACCATCTTCATCCCGCAAGATCAGGCCTTCCAACGATAAAGCCGCCTCGTTGGCAAAGACGACCTCACCGGACATATCCAGAAGCATAAGCGGATCCTGGATGGAACTAACAAGGGCTTCAAATTGTTTCCGACCAAGCTCGGTTTCAGAAAGCCGGCGCTCACCGGCAGCAGCCACAGCAATTTCGGAAGCCAATGTTTTTAATAACAAAATTTCCTCATCCGGAAACACCTGTTGTTTCTCGTAACCGATCCAGAAAACGCCCAGGAAATCATCCTTTTCGAGAAAAACCGGCAATCCCACGATGGAAGCAGGAATCGTCACAGCACTATTAAAATCGATCCGCCTGCTGCGGGCAGTGTTGCGGATAACAAATATCCCTTCCCGTTGACAGATCTCCAAAACCTGGTTATCCAGAACCGCATAGGCATCACTGCGGTCTCCCAATCCATATCTTCTCAAAGGTGATTGCAGCACACTTTCAACCTGCGGTGGAATGAGGATCACCCTGGCACAGGTTGCGTCCCCTCTCAATGCAGCTCGCAAAATCGGCTCGACCGCTGTGCCGAAATCTTCCCGGACCGCGACTCCCCGTCCAATGGAAATCAACCGTTGCGCCTCATCCATCTGGGCTTTTACATTCACCCTGATCTGCTCAAGGGCTTGCGACAGATCTGTCATTTCAATCACATCCTGCAAGCCGGGATTTGGCGCGTAATCTCCTCTTGAAATTTGTTTGGATGCCTGAAGAAGTTTTTGTTCATCTTTGAACAGGTTGACCCAGTACATATCCAGAAGGAGGAGCAGCATAACAAAACCAAATATCAACAGCATGGTTTGCCTTCCGAAATCCA
>CAYRHB010000030.1:8593-30338 GCA_964424035.1 uncultured Leptolinea sp. | reverse complement strand
GGATGTTGTTTCCAGCCGCTGTTGCTGGTATGCGAACATAGACCGTCCAATCAGGAGAAGCCGGCCAATAGGCATACGAAGCGGTTGTATTCCAACCCTGATGAACCAGGAATTCACCTGGAAAAACCTGCGATTCAACATCCGGTGCGGGAATAGTATCCAGCATGGGGGTTTTTCCATCTGCCTTGACGATCCAAACTTCACCCCCGGCTTCTTCAATTCGGGTCACTTCCGACCAGAATTGAGAGTTCACCGGTCTGGGAAAATCTCCCTGCTGAATAACAATCACTCCTACCGCTTTCCCTTCTCCATTTTTGATCGGGTTGATCAGATCTATGGTCATCCGGGCGGGAGAAAATGTTGAATGCTTGCTGATGAGCTTTTCGCTGTCGCCCGAAAGCGCCAGTTTGACTGCTGCAACAATATCCGGAGTGAATTCAGATACCACCGAGTTGTCCGGGAATTGATGTATGACCTGCGCCTTCTGGTTGATCACAGAAACCCGCGTTTTTTCATTGTTGAATGTTTTTTGCATCAGTACATAGAAATCCATGGAAGACTGCTGCAATACCGCGGGCACGGTTATAGATTTCCCCTTCACTACCAATTGCTCCACTTCACCGACCCAATGACTGGCCGCCAGACCGGCATGGCTGGAGATACTGCTTTGCAGCATGTCGTTGATCTGACCGGTTTGAATTGACCACGATACCTGGGTGAAAAAGAAAATGAAAAGAAACGTCACTGGGATTGATATACGCCAGAATTTGCTTTCGGCAAATCCCTCATCAGGAGAAGGTAAAAGATTGATGGCCTTTCGCCAGGGACCAATTTTCTGGTGTTGCAAACCTTCAGCCAATAATCCAGCGGTCAAAAAAGGTAAAGTACAGAAAATCATATCGGTATGCCAGTTGGAAAGACCGGCATCAACCATCCCGGCCAGTGGTCCTTCGGAATCAAAGAAAGCTGCTCCTGCTGACAGTACATAAACAATGACCATATTGGTAAATGCCGCGCCAATGGGACGTCGAATTGCCGCGTATATTCCACCCCGGTACCTTTGACGCAGACAGACACCGATCAAGTTGCCTGCGATTCCAAGAATAAATGGAGTAAATGCGGAATTTGTCGAAACCGATGCCTGGATCAAGCCACTGAACAGTCCGGCCAGCCCTCCCAGGACTGGTCCAAAGAACGCGCTGATCAGGAATACGGGGATGGCTGAAAAAACCATCCCGGTGATCTGACCCTGTAAAAAGGGAATATTATCAAGCGAATTTCCGCCAAATCCGATAAATAGATTCGCCGGAACAACACTCACAAAAAGGAATACCAACAATTGCCAACGTCGCTGAAAAATGGCAAGGGGTACATCCCACCAGTGAACAAGGCAAACGATGAAACACAGACAATACAAACCCAATCCCACCCAGCCTGCGATGGAATCAGGAAAAATGATCTTCGTGGGGGTTTCCAGAAGTGAAAGTATCACGATGCCCGATTTAATCCAATATGGTTAAATTATAGCATCGCCGCCTTGGGTCAGCGCATTTTTATAACCGTATTGCAAGATCGGTTTTTGAATTAAAAGCCTTCCAGGCGTTTCGATAGAGGATATTACCGTGGACCTTTTTTTCCATCACGGATTTCTCACGCCATGTGATTAGAAAATTCATTTTTCTGCTCTGCAATTCATTATGACCTTGTATTTCTGTTTTTCTTCCAGTCGTTTGGATGAATTCAGCCTCTAATGCGTCCCTTTCCATCCGGAAAGTGTTGATTAAAGGTTCCGGGCAGAATAGCATATTACGGTGAAAGATCTCATTCGTCCACCAATCATCCTCAGAGGATATGCAAAGATCGTTATTTAAGTCAGAAAACCGGACAGGATGAAAAACGCTCAGGCAGGGAGCCGATGTCCCGGTTATCCAGATCGTCATATCCTCATTTGAAAGATCAACCACCATGGAGCCGGTGGTCTGGTCCAGCCGGATGGGGCCGAACCCGGCGTGCATGCAGACGGTATTATCCGTCAGGGAATTTCTGGGAATAGTATCTGAACCGTGATGGGATCGTAAAGCATTGAAAGCTGCTGATATCTCTGCCTCTGCAGGAATTTCGCGGAGTGCTTCCAGAATACACGCCCTTCTTCTGCCAGCCTGGCTGAAGGTTGTGAACAACCAGTCACTTTTTTCACCTGCCAGGTCTCTAGTATTCACGAAACCCGGACTGGTTTCGTCCCGTTCCGCTCCGATCGTAAGTCCATTGGAAATCGCGGTTGAAGAATCAGATCGTCTGGCAGCCCATTCTTTTCCAATCGTCTCCAATACCCAGGTTTCTTTGTGATCCGCGATAAGGAAGCTATTGTTGTAATAAAAAGGATGGGAGAAGCCGCAGTTTCCACCCTGCCCGTATTGTGTCAGCAATTCCACAATACAGTTCATGGCACTATGCGCCGAGGTTGAACGTTCCAGAGCCAGTCTGAGAAGATCCATACCTGTCAGTGCTTCCATATGGGATGCGCCACCTTTTGTAAAAAGGGCTTCATTGCCAATGGCCACTCCTGAACCATTTACCCCCATTTCAGCTCCCCACATCCATGCGGGTTTACATAACACAACATCTTGCGTTTTTTCAGCTTGCGGAATTTCCAGGTAGGTACATTTGACACTTTCACCAGGTTCGTGGATACGACCTTTCATAAAGATGACTTCATGCGCTTCATTCGGCTCACGATCAGAATTCTTACCGAACCAGATCTTGCGGGTGGAAGTCTCTCCTTCAGATCGATAGATGAATGTGTCACACATGTGCTACCTCCCGTTCACCGCCAATCCATTCTTCTGTACCAGTGCAAGAATTGCTTTTACTACGTCTTGAATCGGCAAACCATCTGTGTTAATGATTACCGCGTCATCCGCGGGTCGCAGTGGCGCAATCACTCTGTTCTTGTCTATTTCATCCCGCTTACGGGTAGACGCCAGAATTTCGTTGTAATCAGATTTTATTCCGCGGGCGAGCAATTCTTCATGGCGTCTGCGTGCCCTTTCTTCTGCCGACGCTTCCAGGTAAATTTTAAGATCCGCATCAGGGAACACGACGGTTCCGATATCACGTCCTACCATTACAACATCCCCCCTCATCCCAATCCGCCGCTGTTGGGCAGTCATCGCGTCCCGGACACCCTTATACGTGGAAACCTGGGAAACATTGGCTTCAACTTTTTTACTCCTGACATCCCAGGTAACATCCATTCCATCAATCAACACATCAGCTTTCCTGCCGTCCGGATTACTGGGTGGCAAGATGTCGATCTGGATCTTTTCGGCCAGCATGGATACACCGCTCTCATCCAGAGTATTCAGATTTGCATTCAGGGCGGCCAAGGTAACCGCCCGGTACATGATGCCCGTATCGAAGAA
The DNA here is from genome assembly GCA_964424035.1 of uncultured Leptolinea sp. Taxonomy (GTDB): domain Bacteria; phylum Chloroflexota; class Anaerolineae; order Anaerolineales; family Anaerolineaceae; genus Leptolinea. The sequence goes on along the minus strand of CAYRHB010000030.1, from coordinate 26,916 downwards.
CAAAAAATCAAGTGATTTTGCTACATATTCTCCAACGGTGGATTTTCCGGAAGCAGCCGGGCCGTCAATGGCAATCGTGATTTTCCTATTCAAAAAAAACCTCACTGGATGGGAGTGATCGTCTCAGGTGCTGTATAAGATGCTCCAGGGAAGAGATCTGTTCGAGCCCATAAAACTTTTTGTAATTTTTCACCCGGTAATTCCCGGAAAGCATACCAACGGATCCATTCTTCCGGAAGAATCAAAGACCAGGCAGTCCGTTTTGTTATAACAAAATCCTGCCCCCTGTAAGCCTGCGCCAGTGAAGGTACCTCTTCATCGTCCGTTATGACAATCGCCGGATTGGACAGGTTGGGTAAATACGCATCATCAGAAACACTGGTGAAATCCCGTAACGCCCATCGTAGCGCGGATGAAGAATTTTTTATTAGGACTATATTTATCCCATTCCGGCTGGAAATATTCCATTCGCTCAGGTCAGAAGCCGTGTCACGCAAAAGGTCCATTTCATCGGATACACCGTGGTAGTTCCACAATTCAGCTTCAGGGTATGAACCGAGACCGGTTGATCTCCATGCGGTTGAAAATGCGAACACAAGGAGCAGAACTCCCACCCCCATCCACAAGCCTGTGGAAGCCTGACTGGGAGGCCAGCCCAGACGGATAAGTATGCTCGCGATCACCAGTAAAATGAACGCGCCAATCACAGCTGCCAAATGCAGCATGGCATCCTGGTTTTCAATCGGGAATTTCAAAACAATGAAATTCAACCAGATGAAAGGAACCAGCAGGACCACCAGGAGCATCTGTCCCAAAGCGGTCAGATCCGGCTTTTCAAGAATAGGAATCAATTTGACCAAAAAACGGGCGGCGAGCAGTAATAAAGGCAGGTAGGAGATTAGGATTCCATCCATCTCTCGTGATGGATAGATGATCGCCAGAAGCAGGGAAAATCCAAACAGACGGAGTAAAAATGCGTTAAAACGGTTCTCGTCTTTATAAGTACGAATTCCTTCGATAAGGCCTATGACCAATATCATTGGTTGATAGAGAAGAAAAGAAAACAGTACTAGGAAAAGTGAAATGCCGTCACCCGCAGCCCATCCCTGAAAATAATTCATCAAATTGGTAAATGGGGCTGCTACGCCAGCGAACTGAGTTCCAAATCCACTACCGGTCACCAGGACCGTCAATATCAGAGCGATAATCCCTTTGCGGATTTCATCCCCGTTCCATATGGAAAAGCAATCAGGTAGAGGATTGTCAATTTGCCGCCTGAAATACATAAACCAGATCGCCAGAAGGATGGAGATGAGTGCAGGCCAGACTATCGGGCTACCCAGAAGCGCCAGACCGAGGGCGATTCCAACCGGAATGGCTTTCCTGTCAACAAAAAAACCGGAAGCCAGTAGTAATCCAAATAGGGTCAAAGTTGCCCCGTCAACTTGTCTTGAAAAGGCAATTTGACCGGGGTCGAACATAAGCAACACACTGGCCAGAATTGCAGTCTCCATACCAATCGATTGAATAAAGAGAAAGGGGAGCAATACGGTTAGTAGGCCGAAAAATGCCGGAACAAAACGCGCCGTGATTTCGCTTTCACCAAACGCGAAAAATACCATGTGTAACAATGCGCTTATCCCTGATGCCCCCGAAACATCTTGAGAATTACCTGCAGCCTGCAAGGCAACAGCCGCTTCCCGCTCACTCAGAAATGGCATTTGAAGTTGATGGAAACGCAGAATGACGGCAAAAATAAGTAGAAACCCGTATCCAATCCAGATTTTTGAAGAAAATGACGTTTTCATTGGATTTCCTGTTAGATCCCGGCGGTTGAAGTCAACAATTGGGATGGAACCTCATATATGATCACTGAATTATTCTGATATGCCGGTTGCAAATTGCTCTGGAATTTGGCTTCATTCACCCTGTATGTATTTTGCTCCAGCATACCGATATATATATAGCGAATCTGGTATTTCTGGATCACATCAAGGGCCTCTTGCCAGCTATTGGTTTGATAGAGGAGCTTGATATCCGGTTCCCGTGAACCGATCTCATTTGCCCCTCCCCTCCATTGCGACTCATGTCCAGGCCACCCCAAAACCGTTTGCATGCCGGATTGGGTTGAAACCCTCGCGTATCCGGTATAGCTTCCTCCAATAGCTTCAGCCACGATTCCCTTTGGAGCCAGTTGCAGAAAGGCGATTGCGGCTGTTTCATCCGGATACCCTGAGTAGAAATAGGCATTGCCGTCCAGATCCAGATTGCGTACAGCCAGGTTATCAAAACGGTAATAAAAACCGAAGAATGGATACATCAATCCCGCGATCAGGCTCAGGACGAATAGGACCCGGACAGGCCATTTAATCCAAGTGCGAATTTTCGTCCAGAAGATGTATGTAAATATAGCTCCGGCAATAGACCATAGTATCCAGGCTTGAAAATAAAACTTAAAAATAGTATTCATCCGTGTGCCGAATTGGTCCCGCAAATAAAAGAATTCGGGGAACAATACAAGCCCTGTCCCTCCGGCAAGGAGCAAGAAAACAAACGGCAATGAGTTGGTGATCCGCGTATCCACTTCCTGGTCGTCATCCGGCACCACATCCAGTAGATTTTCTCTGGCCTTATCCCGCATCCAGATCAATCCTCCCCAGATGAGGGTCAGCAGAATCGTGAGTGTGATCCAACCTCCCGGGGAGACGATCCTAAGCAGTGATGTATTCACCAGAATATCTTGCAGGAATCCGCTTCCTTGAATGTTAAAGAACTGGTTCGCTGCAGCCGAAAGTGACGCTCCCAACACAGGGTTAATATTTGCCAGCAAGGCGGGTACAGTCGCGAAGATAAATCCCAGCAAGATCATTCCGATCCATAAGAAAGCGATGACAACCAGGGTATTTCTAAAGGCAAACCGGAAGAATTTCCCGATATCGGTGAAACCGGCGGTTGTCAAAATCCCCAGCAGGATGGGCACGAGCAGGATACCAAACATCATCCATAAATGAGTCCCGCGGGTAAAAAATGCCAGGCTTGGAAGCAACCCGCCTGCCTGGGAAGCGAATCCGATGTAGAACGGCAGATACAATAATCCCCCGGCAACACCGAATCCCAATCCGGTCTCCAGGAATTCGATAACCCGCTTTCTGCTCCACCCTCTGGACAGATACCTTCCAAGAACGATTGCAGCACAGCACAATCCAACATAGATCGGGAAATCCCACATATTGAGAAAAGCCAGTCCACCAAAAAGCAATGCACCAGCCCAAAACACCGGTGCTGACATACAGATTTCTGAATATGTGATTTCCGGACTAGCCACTCCGGCAAGCCAGTTTCGTAAAAAGGAATACCAGCCGACTCTGTAATTTTTACCCGACCGGGCTTTGTAATATAACTCAAGAGCCATTGAACAGGCCAGCAAAACAAACGGCATGGAAAGTATATGTGGATGGAGATCTGCCAGGTATAACGAAAAGAAGGGAAACTCGTCGATCACTCCCCCCGATTTTCCTGCCAGGTCATAATCCTGGATTACGCGTGAAGCCCGCCACCACCAGATCCCTGCTGGACGGTTTGCCAGCCAGGTCAATGGAGTGGCCGGTGGTGTAGTCAGCTCTTCAATATCCAACCATTTCCAGAAGGCGGATTGGCCGGAGGCATCCCAGAATAATCCCCGGGCATGAAGTGATTCAAATAAACCTTCCCAATTGGCCGTAAACACCAGGAATAAGGGAGCAAATAACGCCCATCCGAATCCCGGTCTTTTTTTCCTTTCAACCAATTCATCGCTGGGATTTGCGATCGTAGACAGAATGTTATATGCCAGACTGAATGCCCCCAGGCATGCCATGGCAAACCACAAAGAGATTGCCAGGTTAAAACCTACACCGGAAAGTGTTCCTGTTAGTCGAATCAGACCAGCGACCATCACATATCCGAAGTAATAATAGGAAATGGCATAACCGGATAACCAGGGATCTGCTGGAGGGAAGGCATCAGAACGGAGGATGGAATTAATAAAAGCCAGCTCCATCGGTTTTTCTGTACCGACAATATCCGGGTACGCTGCCCGCATAAAGGCAAAGAAACCGAATAGAAGAATAAAGCTGCCCTCTGTGAAGACGACCAACCAGCGATTCTGCGACACCCATGCTTTGATCGTTGAGAATTTGCTTTTCCAGGCAATCAGGAGACCGGTTAGTACATCGGTTGAATAACCGGTATCGATCCCCACCCAACCGTTAGGTAAAACCCGAAACGTAATCAGTATCCAGTATAAATATCCAAAAAGCAGTAAACCGGCTGGTTTGATAAGCGCGTATCCCCGATCAGTCAGGTTAGGGAATAATCGGAAAAGGATGGGAAACGCAGCCCAACCCAGAATTAATGTTAAAAGCGTCCACAGAATACATGAGGTCATAGGCTTTGGAATGGTAGTGTAAGAAAATCACCGCTGGCCGATGGTGGGAATTCATACACATGTTCCACCGCGTCCAGGTTAAGTGGACCATACAGGTGAGGATAGATTTCTCCATTCGCAGATGGTTCGTATTTCAATTCCGCGGAGAGTTTTGAAATTTCTGCTTCTAGAAGGATCATTCCGGATACACCGCGATAATACCGGTTTGCCGTAGCCAGAACCTGTGATTGCAATGAGAAATGAATAAACCCTTCCTCATCAAACGTATCGCTGAGGTACTGTCCTTGTTCAAGCCCCTTCTTCCATTGGTCCGGAGTCGTTATGTGAAAGATCAATGAGCCGGTTGTCATGCTCTTTGTCACCTCCTGACCTGATAGATTGTTGTCGTCTCATTTTGAAAAACCGCATTCCAGTAGACGCCGTCGAAATCGCGGTATTTTTCCAAACCCGCCCCGGGGTAGTACAGGTTTTCCAGTTGTCCAACAATAATATAGCCTACCTGATACTTTTCGATGAATTCCAACGATTCCTGGATATCCGTCGATAGATAGAATTGCTTGATCTCCTCCACCCGGTCCGTAACCTTTGTGGAGGGAATGATCGCCCGTTGCTGCCGCTGGTGCCAGTTCCAGCCAACCACACCGGGTAAACCGGTATATATGGTGTACCGGCTTCCCCAGCGGTATTCCACAGTATTGGCTTCAACAATGACCGGAGAACCGGTGACATGCAATTGCATCCATTGAATCCCTTCATAATCCTGGCTCAGATCAATGATGACACCATTGTCATTATAGGTCGCAGTGGACATATAGGCGGATCCATCCAATGAATGTGGAGCAACCGGGCTGATCCGGTCACGGATCTTATCGGCTCCCGCCAGGAGAGGGAAAAGAGCGGCGCTGAAAACCAGGAATGTGACGGCTGCCTTCCAAAGGGTATTTAACCACCCGGGCCACTCGCCACGGCGCGGAAATACCATAATAAATGAAAACGCAGCACTGATCGACAGCATTGTCCAGGCTTGGAGGTAGAATTTAAACACGGTATTCATCCTGCCGATGTCCCCAACCAGTACGATCAGTTCAACAACCAGGGTTAATACCACCCCTGATCCAATCAAGAACAGGATAAAACGCTTCGCTGCCGGGAGTTTTGCCCTGAGCAGTAAAATTCCAGCCCACAGGGCGATCGGGAAAGCCATCCATGCAATCGAGATACCTCCAACAACCAGCCCAACCGGAATCAATAATAGCAACACACCAAGCAAAATGATCATTCCGCGATAAGGCTTGAACTTGCTCAACGCGGAAACCGGGGTTGTAGCCATCCAGTCATAGGTTTCCTGGACAAGCCATGAAACAATCAATACCAGAAATACACCCCAGTGAGTGAAATAACTCCAGGATGGAGTTCGGTCACCTTTCCACAGATCGATGGAGTTGTAACCCTGTCCGAACCAGACAGAAAACGGGTGATAGAGCAAAATTGCGAGAAGGATGAAACCACTCGCACCGGTAAGAACTTCAATCCAACGTTTTGTTTGGAGATTCCAGCTATTCTTTAGCAGCGATTGATCAGAATTCAAAGTCAAACCGCTGACCAGAATGGCAAGCCCGCCGATCAATAAGTACGTTGGCAGGTCCCAGGTGTTGGTAGGCCTCAACGCTCCCACGAGAAGGCTGCCTAAAAGTAGGGTGATTCCAAATTGGACCCATCTGTTGATTCGGTCATTCTCTTTTTGCCAGACCCAGTTGCGCAGCAACATGGACAGCGCCCATACAAGCACAGCCAGTGTAAGCGGAAGCGCGATCATGTGGGCGTGCATATCGGCATAAAGGAATGTGAAGAATGGGAATTCTGTGATCGGTTCACCGGGAATGGTCCGGCTGGGAATCCAATACCAGTCACCTGTCGGGTATGGGAAATGCGCTCCCTGGAACATCTTCATCAGTCCCTGTATGGACCACACAATACGGTTGATATATGTGGAATTGTCAAGCGTGCCTGTTGGTGAAGCAATCCGGATCAATCCGTGCCAGATCATGCGAATTGTTCCCAGATTCCCCAGTATCAATAGGAGCATTGTTGAAGCCAGACCGCCCAGAACGGCGGCCATATTTGTATTTTGGTGTTGCGGTTCCTTTTCCGACTCTTCCCGTCCATTTATTTCCGGGATGACTGCTTCAACGGTGATCCTTTCGGAGGCGTATTCATCATCATTCACATCGGATGGTAATACCACCGCCGGATTCTCTGAAGCCAGTCGGGTGTTGAAAACCCGTTTGCGGAGTTTGTTGGCATATGATTCAACAACCGGATTCCTCAGCGAGTCGATTAATGAATAACCGAGGGAGAAAGCAGCCGTTCCTACCAGGCTGAACAATGCCGGAAGGATCAGGTTATAGGCTACAGATGGTGTAATACCAAGTAATTTTATGGGTGTACCAACAATCACGAACCCGTAATAGTAGTAATTGATATACCCGCCCGCGAACCATGGATCATATGGTGGGAAACTGGTGCTTTTCAAAACTGCGTTGAAATATGAAAAGTCCATTGGCTTTTCACCACCCTTGTATGGGTGCCAGAGATCAGGATTTCCCAATCTGATTCCAAGGAATAACAGAAACAAGACAAGACTCAAAATCTCAATTCCAATGAATAGCCTTTTATGCTCTTTTATTTCTTCTGTGATTTCATTTCGCTGCAACCAGAAAAGAAGACCTGAAACAACCAGCATACCCGTCAACACGAGGAGAATATTCAGGCGGTTGTATTCGATACCGATACTCCCCAATAACCAGGAAGAATATGCCAGTATCACCATTCCAACAATTTTGGCTATCCCATATCCACGATCAGCAAGCGGTTTAGTGGCTATACGCAAAATCGGGTATGCTAACCATCCCAGGATGGTGATCAATAGATACCAGACCACAGCACCCAACCCGGGATATTGATTGAGAATCGACGCCGGATCAAATAATTCCACCCATGTGCCACCGGCTTGTTGACTGGCCAGGCGGTCAGCCGGAAGCATCAGATCAGGTTGCACGCTGCCTGCCTTGCGCGGGGTCAGATGGACAACATTTGACAGGTCGACTGCAGACAGAATATCAACAACCTTGTCCATATTGAAACCATCCGTCTTTTTAAAGATCATGACTTTTGGATGGTCATATACAGTAAATGCTTCTTCAGCAAATTGAGTATTTATCCTGAAATCCCCAATGGAGGGATCGCTCTGGAATACGCGAACAAGTTCAAATCCCAGGTTCCCTTCAAACATACCGGGTTTTGCCACCCGGTAGCACCAGACAATGTCCTTATCATCCGGGCATCCCAGCAACTGGCGATAGTACTCTGCCGTCAGGGGATACCGTTCCTGCACACGGGTTGTCGTCCCCCATTGGCGGTTGGATGTCATAAATAGATAATCAGCCTGGTTGATGGTATTCAGGAAACGGGAGAGTTTATCCTGATTGTCATCCCAGTACATTTCAAAATTCAAATCGGTCCGGTATGGTCCACTATTGTAATCAAATGGTGTGATCCCATTCATTCCCAGGGGAAGCGGATCATCCCATGATGATTCAAGCGCCGGTTTGTTCCCATACAAAGCCAGTTCTGCCTGACCAGATGTAGTGATGATCAGGGTGTATGGTTTTCCTTTTACCAATTCCACCGGTGGATCAAAGCGGGCAAACACCTCAACGGTTCCATTCGCATCATCCGGCGGAAAAGATACATCAACAAGTGCTGTTCCTAATGATTCCTCACCACCCGGTGTCGACGAAATTCTAATGTTTAAAGAATACTGGCCGCCCTTCCCTGATAGATCATGAACTTTAGGCAGGGTAATCTCAGAGACAGCCCCGGATCGGTTGGCGGTAAATTGGATGCTATAGGGGTGGTCCGGGCCGATACCATCCACAATTTCCGGGAGCAATATGTCTCGGGTTTTCTCTCCATCTCCCAGAGTAAGATTTATCCGTCCTGATGTTTGAATAGTGACACCTTCATCAAGAACAGAGAGGGCAAGGTGGTATTCCTTCCCTTTTTCAATCATGACCGGAATATCCGGTACGATCGTGGCAGCATCACCTCGTGGATCGTTACCGGGCGGAAAATCACCGTTGAGTAATCCTGTGGTTAGAAGATTGCCTTCCGCATCGCTGATTTGCGTTTGCAGGGTTTTTAATTGCGGCAGGTACGACGCGTCAACAATATGTTCCAACTTGATTGCTGTCAGGTAACCACTATTCGATGCATTGAAAACGATGCCAACTGGTTCTTCTACTGTGATCGTCCTTGTTCCACGAAAAGCAAGTGGGTGCTTGAATGTACCTTCATTTGTGTTGATGTTTAGATTAATTGCAGCCGGCACATTCTGGTAAATCCATTCACTGGCTGCAACACGCGTCATTGGCCGGGTATAGATACGTGAGAATGCATACGCGTAGAGTAATGTCCCTGCCACCGAGAATATGCCTGCAGAAATTGCCAGCAACCTCAGAAAAGTCGCCCGACGGGGACGAATGATCAGTTTTCCCATATCCCACAGGGAGATGATCCCCCAGGCAGCAATAATGGCGAACATGGAATATACCAGAACCTGGTAGCGCATGGCACGTACCCAGTTGGTTGCCTGCCAGGTGAAATAGACTGCCGTCCAGCCCCAGATCAGGATATGTTTTCGCCAGTTTGCGGTTGCCATCCGCCATGCCATCAATATCAATCCGGTGAACGCAGCCAGACCAAATGGCAAACCCATACCAAAAAGGATCATATTGTATGGAGCGAACCAGATGGGACGTCTGGCCCATTGCAATGCAGGCGGGAAATCCACATCGCCCGTACTCTGAGCGCTGATTTCCTTCATTGTGGTTATCCATTTTTCGCTGGGAATAATATTAAAGAAACCGGGACCGGAAAAAGCATATGGCTGGAAGATCCGGAAAGCCAGAATGCAAACAAAACCTGCAATAACAATATTGCGCAGGTACACCCACATCCGGGATTCCCTTTCATCGCGGCTCAGGTTTGAATACCGGATGAAATAGGCTCCAGGGATAAGGAGGGCTACCAATCCGGCATTGATCTTCGAAGCCATGGCACAGCCCACAAATAACCCGAAGAAAAGAACATCCCCAATATCATCCCAATCGCGGATCAACCAGGATGGAAGGCGATTTTGAACCAGCCGGTCTTCAGATTGACCTTCCGGTTCCATATTTAGCCACTCCGGGATCTCGGGTTTGTCTTTTCGGGTCTGAATACGAACCGCAAAATAAACTGCGCCGACAGTGAAGAATGTAGTAAATGTGTCAACAGCAAAGTAATGTGACAACTGGATTTGCATGACAGATCCGGCGGCAAGTGCAGCAGCCAGTAAAGCCATGTGCGGTTTCCGGTACAGTCGGATTACGATCAGATAAACAAAAAAGACAGTGAAAAGGTCGAACAGTCCGGATGCGGCTCTTCCAACGAGGAAGATTTCATCGTATCCGGTCTGGTTTAGCAAATCAGCTACACCCCGTACAATGAACAAGGGGAGTGTTCCATACACATAGAAACCATACCCGCGGTTGTTCGGATTAAGGGTCGAATTGGCTGTATCGAAATACTCACCGAGCGACTGGACAGGTTCAATGGATGATGCCACCATGGTAAGGAACCGTTCATCCGGATGCAAATGCTGGTTCTGGTCCCAGTTCAGACCGGAAAACCGGAAAAAAGCACCGGCAATCAGGATGACAAGCAGAAGAATATCCCAGATCAGCTCAGGGATTCTCCTTTTGCGTGGATTTACACGTACGGTTGATTCGGGATTTGGGATGGGCTCTATATTCATATCAAGGAACCGTAGTTTCTACCTCTTCGATCGAATGTATGGTTGGAGGGACCAGGAAAAGGATGAAATCGTTGTTGGATGTCTGGCTTGTAAACATGGTTTCAAAATAATCGGGGTACATTTGCCGGAGCTGATCCAGAGAGGATGTGTCTTCCGGTTTTACAAAGAATAGTTTCGCCTGATTATTACTCAGAGTATCACTGAACTGATCCGGCCAGATTGCATAATCCTTTTCAGGATGTCCGGATATGATGGCAACCAACCGGGTATCCACCCAGTGGGGAAATCCGACAACATAAACAGAATCTGGTTCATCATACATTGAAATGAAATCGCGGGCGACCGAACCCATTTCTGACGTATTCCATGCACTGTTCACATAATTACTGGCATAGTCATCAAATACCAGGGTGTAATTTTGTCCGGCACTTAAAGAAAGGAGCAATCCTGTCACCACCACAGAAATAGCCGCGCCACCAGTCCCGGTCGTTTGTTTCCGGATATTGTGCAATAACGTGTCCAATCCCTGCGCGGCAAGGATGAAAATGGGGACAAGTGCTCCGGCTGTCCGGTTCAGACAGGGATTTTCATCAGGAAATGCCAGGGACAATATGGATGGAAGCATCAGGAATGGTATGGAGATCAGAAGAAATGGAAAGCGCCAATCCCTCTGGTGAATATAACGTAGAACACCAAATACCATTCCGGCAAAAAGCATGGCTGCCGAAACGATATCGAGAGCGGGACGGAATGGTATGGAATGTACCCAGATCGAACCATTCTTCCAGAATGGCATGATGATGGCTACCCACAGGTTGTTGAAAAAGATCTGCCATGCCGGACCGGGTAATGGATGTTCAAGCGAACCGACGCGGGTCATCGCTCGAAAGAGAAACATATCCGGCTGATCCAAAATATATCTCAACAATGGAATGAAGATGATCACGGCGGCAATGCCGGTTATGACAAGACCTGTGAATGCAAACCGTCTGTGGTTTTTCTTCCAGTAGTGTGCCACATAAAGAATAATACCCAGGATGAGAAGTAATGGAACTACACGGAATGGGCTGTAACCGTGCAACCCGATCCCTATGAAAACTCCGGAAAGTACAAGGTCCGGTATCTGTTTTCTCCGTATTCCCCTGAAGAAGTAATACAGGGCTGGAGCCGTAAATGCCGGATAAAGCGTGAACCGAAGACCGATGCGGGAGATGATATTCGGCCAATACCCGATTCCGCAAAGAAAGAAAGCCAGCATACCCACCCTTCGATTTCCCAGTTCTTTACCCAGAAAATACATATAGATGGCTGTTATCAGCCCCATGATGGCAGTACCCAGTTTCAGGGTGAGAAAAGAAATTCCAGTATCAAAAATCTGTTCAACCCCGGCAGAAAGGTACATCTGGAATGCTTCGCGGCCGGTATTCCGCGCGAAGAATGTAAATAAAGAGCCATTCAAAACATCATAGACATCCAATAGCTTTTCCGCATGATCACTGATCATTTCAAGTGGGACGTCATTCAGGCGAAAGAACCGATAAAAGGAAACCAGAATCAAAGTAGCTATAAAAAGCAAGGACCATGGTTTTAGAATGAAATGAAAACCATGGTCGAAGAGACTATGTCTGATATCTGTGACAAAACCGGATACCTGTTTCCAATCGGGAGCCGGAAAGAAAGCAGCAAATAGAAAAAGAATGGCAATAATCCATACCAGTGTATTAAAGCTGTTGAATTTGTTCCCGGTAAACAGGATGGCCGTCATTATCCCAGTACCCAATGCGGCGTACAAAAAAATCGGACGAAAAACAAATCCGGATGGTTCGTCTTCTTGATATGAATACAGGTCGGTCTCAAAGCGTCCTGAAATCCAGTTTACTAGAATCAGGAGTAGCGCACAGCCATAAAAAACCAGCGAAAATAAAGGAGATGGGCTTGGAGGTTCGAGTAGTTGTTGCCCGACAAGCAGCATAACCAGAATAATGATCAATTGCCAGAAGAAGCTGATCCGTCTCTTCTTTTTGGCTTCGACCGGTTTTTCTTCCGCCTGATTCAAAGCGACTTTTTGATCCTGGAACGCGTCAGGTATCTCAACCGCAGGATTTTTTCCCGGGAGTAGTTTACCTTTTAAATAATCCAGGACACTGGGTTCCGGTTTTTCAGGAAGCGTCATCGTCATCTCCGTGTGTCAGTTGTAAATTTTACCCCACCCCTTGGAGAAAACTGCGCGGTTATCCGTTTTTCTTCCTGACAATATAAAACGAATAGACTCCTCCGGCCTGTATATGAGGTTCGTTGTAAACCGGCTCTACGATCTGGTTTGTCAGAATAAAATTCCACTTCTGTTGTACGGCATTCCATTTGCGCGTAAAAAAGTGAAGAACAAGTGATGGCAGACCCAGGTAATGCCCCCATTCCAGAATATGCAGCGCATGGGGAGAAAAATAATTCCAGGTGCTTTCTATTTCCAGATCTGCATTTCTCAGGCGTTCTTCCCAGACCGGCCGGTCATCACAATGGATATGACGGCATACTGTATTGAAAAATCTTCGGTACAGATCTCCCAGAAATTCCAATCCTAAACGGTCAAAGAAACCGGAAACAGACAGGTTGGGAAGAAAATTGTGATTGGGAACACAGAAAACAAATTTCCCACCCGGTCTCATTACCCTGGACATCTCTTTCAAGGTTGTATCAAGATCAGGGACATGCTCAAGGACTGAATTGCTCAACGCACTTGCGAAGTGATTTTCGGGGAAAGGGAGAGTATATCCGCTTCCCTGTACCACCATTTCATATCCACCATTTTGTTTCGCAAGACGCACCGGACCCGTCCATGGATCAATTCCCACATCCACCTTCTCATCCATCGCAATGGAAACAAAATGCCCATCCCCACAACCGAGATCCAATATTGGATGCTCCAATTTGAATTCCGGGTACTGTCTGGCTTCAACAGCACGGAGAATGGCACGAAAATAAGGCAATTCCTTTAGGTGCAGCCATAAATAGTCTTTTTGAGGTTTCTTCATCGTTTCAGTCATCGGGTTCTTATTTCTTCAGAGATTTCATTGAACAGGTCTTCATAACAACTTGATATCCGGTCGGGATCATATTCGTGATGGATCTGGTCAAGATCAGGTTTCATTGTGCTCCGTTTTTCCAATACTTCAAGCACTGCATTGGCCAGGCTGTTAATACTACCGATCTCGGCGATTTGTCCCATGGAATGCCGACTCACAGGTTGGCGAACACCGGGGAGATTTGAAGCGACACAGGGGACACCGTTCAGCATGGCTTCAATTTGCACCAGGCCGAATGCTTCTGTGGAATTCAGGCTTGGAAGGACCAGAACATCGATCGAACGATAAAATGCTGCCATTTCCACCGGGTCCAATTCTCCCACGAATTTCCATATACCCTCTTTTTCGAACGCTTCAATCCTGGAGGAAAGCCGGCTGGCATACGCTTCTTCTCCCACAATATTCTTAAAGGGACCGGCAAACAACACACGTGTGCCGGGATATTCTTTCAATATTTTTGGTAGTGCGCCCAGCAGTATTTCCACTCCCTTTTCTGTTGCCAACCGCGCCGCCATCCCGATAACCGGGCTCCGTCTTTCAGGATTGTTTTCACATATAAAGGTATCCACAGCATCTGGTGTAGTATCCGGTAGAACGACCGGTGGAGAGATGATGCGGACTTTTTTCAAAAAACCGGAAAGATACGGAGAATGCTCGGCATAATCCTGTGTATATGTCACAATTTTATGGGTGAAACGCGCCGTCAGGTCATTCATGAAAAGCACACCCTGGTTGGCTGCCCATGCAAGGAAACCGGGAGGCATATGCAAGTCGCAGTGGTAAGTGACAATTGTCGGTTTCTTCAACATTCGTCCACGGAGGGCAATACCGGCTGCATCAAATTGTGGAAGATGCAACTGGATCCAGTCATTCTCTGCCACCAATTTATTGGCGACTGCCCCAAACGCAGGCATGATGACACCTTTACTGATCCGCATAAGCACCGGAACGCGGATGATGCGCACTCCATCAATGGATTCACTATACGGAAGGTCTTTGCGGTAATGTGACGTAAGAACCGTTACCTGATGCCCCCGCATAACCAGGGCTCTGGCAATACGTTCGGCATATATGGTCAATCCGCTGGTATGCGGTCGGTAATACGTCAGGGCGATTAAGATTCGCATGGAGGAACGGTTTTTTATTGAAATAGGTGAATATTTGCCTTCACCCAATCATACAACTTTTGGATTCCTTCCTCCACCCCTGTCTTGGGCATCCAGCCCAATTCTTTTTGAGCTTTCCGGATATCAGAGACAAAAATCCGTTGATCACCCGGACGCCAACCAGATCGTTCCACATTGAGGGGATGACCCACAAGCCGTTCAAGCATCGGTCCAAAATCTTCCCAGACGGAAAGAACATTCCCGCTTCCACCACCGATGTTGTATATCTTCCCGGCAGCAGTCTTTATATTCGCTACAGCAAGATCGTAGGCATTCAACAGGTCATCCACAAAAAGCAGGTCACGCACCTGTTTCCCGTCTCCGTATATGGTAATTTTTCGGTTGGCAGCAGCCGCAATCACAAACCATGCTACCCACCCCTGGTCTTCAACACCAAACTGGCGTGTTCCATAAATGCAGCTCTGACGCATCACAACGGTTTTTAAGCCATAAATTCTGGCGTAATCATGAACATATTGATCTCCACTGCCCTTTGAACAGCCGTAGGGAGAATGAAAATCCACCGGCATTTCTTCTGAAATACCTTCCGGATAGTCTACATATTCATAACGCGTGGCAGTCTCCTGAACCTTCACCTGCTCCATCCCGCCATATACTTTGTTGGTTGAAGCATAAATGAATACAGGTTTCTTTTTTGAATTACGGGCTGCTTCCAGAGCGTTGAACGTTCCCAATGCATTGATCTCAAAGTCATCTCGGGGGTGATTGACAGAAGTTGTAACAGCCACCTGACCGGCCAGATGGACAAGCACATCCGCCTCGGCAGCCGCTTCATTCAATTTTTCTGCTTTCCGTACATCCTCAATAATCAAATGGAAAGCTTCCCGTCCGTATTGTTCCCGAAGCCATTCAATATTGCGTCTTGAACCATTGCGCGTCAGGTTATCATAGACTAGTACCCGGTCTCCGCGTTTCAATAACCGGTTCACATAATTTGACCCGATAAATCCAGCTCCGCCAGTAATCAGATATGTTTTCACTTTGACATTCTCCGACTCTTTTATATTTCTTCGGATGTGGAAGAAGCAAGTTCCTTCTGTGATTGTGCGGCTTTAAATATTGATCCCAACGACCGCCCTTCTTTCATCAGGCCTATCATACCAAGGATTCCTGTCACGGCAAACTGAATAAAATGCATGATCACGGCATACGCCAGTGCAGTCGATGCGTCAATCCCCACCAACGCCAGTGCGGCGACCAGAGTAGCTTCAAACACGCCAATGGCAGCCGGCGCAGACGGAATGGCAATGCCCATCGCAAGCAGCGAGTCGATCAAAACACCCCACCAGAAAGGAGCCTGTGGTTTTATCGACAGGAGAACAACGTAGTAATTCAAGATTCCAATAAACCAGGAGACCGCGATCCAGAAAACGGCGCCAAGGAACATCTGTGGTTTTGTCAAAGATCCAAGACCTTCCAGTAGATTATCAAGGTACGGAACAAGATGTTTCTTGATGAATGAAATTCGTCCGGGTCCTTTAATTACCCAATTATGAACTGCGGCTGTATTACGGGCGATCAGGAATAATGCACTGATCCCAATAATCACCAGAATTAATGTTGTATAGGCCACGGGTTTCGCCCACGACAAACCCAATGCCAGAGGAAGGGAA
The DNA here is from genome assembly GCA_964424035.1 of uncultured Leptolinea sp. Classification (GTDB taxonomy): domain Bacteria; phylum Chloroflexota; class Anaerolineae; order Anaerolineales; family Anaerolineaceae; genus Leptolinea. Next base: position 10,750 of record CAYRHB010000030.1, on the reverse strand, counting down.
CTCAAGAGCAGCAGGGCTGCAAATGCCAGGTCAAAAGCCCGTTCAATGATAATCGTGGAGAGCACATGGAATGTTCCAAGCCCAGTTGTTTGTCCCAGCAGAACAGCCCGGCCGATTTCTCCAGCCCGGAAAGGAAAGAGATTGTTCAGCAGATAACCGACATTAATTCCAAAAAATGTCTGGCTGATACTGGGATTGCGATCAAGCAGGATACGCCAGGCAAAGGCACGTGTTACACAAAACAGAACAGTCAGGGTAATTGAAATCAAAATGAAGACCGGATTGATCATGGTCAGGGATTTTTGAAGGTCGTTCATATTGGCCAGATTAAAAACCAGATATAGAGCGATCAGGCTGATCAATACACCGGGTAGCCAGCGTTTTATACTATTCCAGCGATTGGATTTTTCTTCTGTCATTCTTCCTCCCGCTGTAAAACAGCCATAAACGCGGCTTGAGGAATTTCCACCTTGCCAATCAATTTCATGCGTTTTTTGCCTTTTTTCTGTTTGTCAAGCAGTTTGTTCTTACGGGTTATATCACCACCATAGCATTTGGCCAGCACATCTTTCCTCACGGCTTTTATATTCGCGCGTGAGATTACGCGCCCTGATGCGGCTGCCTGGACAGGGACATCAAACTGCTGCCGGGGAATGATATCTTTCAACCTGGTTACCAGGCTCTGTCCACGATGGTATGCTTCGTCTTTATGTACAATTGAGGCCAGCGCGTCCACCGGATCCTGGTTGACCAGAACTTCCAATTTGACCAGATTTCCAGGCCGGTAATCGGCAAATTGATAATCCATTGAGGCGTACCCACGGGTACGTGATTTCAGGTCATCAAAGAAATTTACAATAATTTCGGAGAGCGGTATTTCAAATTTCAACTGTACCCGGTTGGGAGCCGGATAATCCTGTTCTTTAAAAATTCCCCTTCGCTTGGTCACCAGTTCCATGACCGGACCGTAGAAATCGGTCGGGGTGAAGATTTCCAGATGCATCCAGGGTTCCCGGATCTCATCGATCAAGCCTTCATCGGGCAATTGAACGGGGGAATCGATTACTTTGATACTTCCATCGTGAAGATGTACTTCATACTCAACAGAAGGCGCTGTGACAATAATATCCAGGTCATATTCCCGTTCCAATCTCTCCTGGATGATCTCCATGTGAAATAGTCCGAGGAAACCGCACCGGAACCCGAAATTCAACGCCTGGCTTGTTTCCGGTTCATAGACCAGAGAGGCATCATTCAATTGAAGCTTTTCCAGCGCGTCCTTCAATTCCGGGTAATCCTCCCCTTCCACCGGGTATATGCCGGCAAAAACCATCGATTTCGGATGCCGGTATCCGGGGAGTGGCTTTAGGGCAGCATTACTCGTCAGGGTGATCGTATCGCCGACCCGGCATTCGGTCACTGATTTCAATCCGGTTGCGACATACCCGACATCACCGGCTTCCAGCAAATCAATGGCCTTCATATTGGGAATGAAGACACCAATTTCAACCGGTTTTAAATTTGTCTTATGTGCCATCAAATAAAGCTCATCCCGCGTGGATATCTTTCCTTCAAACACGCGGACATAGGCAATCACGCCTTTGTAGCTGTCATAATGTGAGTCAAATATCAGTGCCCTGGTTTTGGTGTCAAGCTCGCCTGTGGGCGCCGGGATCTTCTTCGCGATAATTTCCAGAACCTGATCCACATTGGTACCATCCTTGGCTGAAATGCGGGGAATCTCATCCGGCGGGAAACCCAGCAAATTGCTCAGGTCCATGGCAATATCATCAGGTCTGGCGGAGGGTAGGTCGATCTTATTGATGACCGGTATGATCACAAGGTTTGATTCAAGGGCGAGATACAGGTTTGCCAGAGTCTGAGCTTCGATCCCCTGGGTCGCGTCCACAACCAGTAATGCGCCTTCGCAGGCTGCAAGTGCCCGACTGACTTCATAGCTGAAATCGACATGCCCCGGTGTATCAATAAGGTTCAGCTCATAGGTGATTCCATCATTCGCTTTATACATCATGCGCACGGCGGAAGCCTTGATAGTTACACCTTTTTCCCGCTCCAGATCCATACTGTCAAGCACCTGCGCGTAAATTAAACAAAAAAAATTGTTCCGGGACTTTTAAACAACCGGTAAGCCCATTT
>CAYRHB010000030.1:0-8583 GCA_964424035.1 uncultured Leptolinea sp. | reverse complement strand
AAATGGTGCCGGTCAGTTGAAGCAACCGGTCTGCCAGAGTCGATTTCCCATGGTCAATATGGGCAATAATGCAAAAATTGCGGATTCGCTCTATCATAATCGCCGATAGTATACCTGAAAAAATATTCCCCTAGCTTTGAGCTTGCTGATAACCGGCAAGCAAAAAACCGGAATGCTTTTCGCAACCCGGTTTAAGTTCAACGCGTGGAATCTATCAGACTACGGCTTTATCAAGTATATGGATTTCGCTCACGCGTTTGAAATGATAGCCATAAACCGTGAATGTAATTGCCAGTGGTAACTTGGATGGTTCGTGGAACAATGTCCAGAAGACCAGATCCCAGTAGTACCCACGATCGGGGCTGAGTATCCCGATTCTCCAAATGGTTCGGAATAAAGCCAGAACTTCCTGAAATTCCAGGTGGACGGGCGCTTTGGCCGGCTGATAATTGGAGAGAAATGTTTTTACGCGTTCATAAAACCCTTCTGCCGAATAGATGGTTTTTAGAATGGTCTCATACCCGCGTTTGAGTTCACCCATATCCATCCTTGGAATAATATTGGTTGAACCGTCAGCATTGTCACCTGACATCTCCTCGTTCAACCGTCCTTCTGCTTTCAACCGCTCATATAGCGGCGTCCCAAACGGTGCCTGAAGCAGTCCAACCATGGCCGTTACGATCCCACTGTTCTGGATGAACTCGATCTGGCGCTGGAAAATGGAAGGAGTATCAGAATCAAACCCGACAATGAAACCGCCCATAACCTGAAGCCCATTGTGCTGAAGCTGTTTGACACTATCGATAAGACTGCGCCCTTTGTTCTGTGACTTGTGGCATTCTGTCAGGCAGGTCTCATCCGGAGTTTCGATTCCTACAAAAACGGAAACAAAACCGGCATCCGTCATCAATTTCATTAACTCCGGATCATCCGCCAGGTTGATGGATGCTTCCGTAATGAATTTGGTCCCTTTTTTGTCCTTACGCCATTCGATCAGAGCCGGTAATATCTCATCCTTTAGAGCTTTCTTGTTACCAATAAAATTGTCATCCACAAAAAACACATTGCGGCGCCACCCCAGGCTGTACAACTTATCCAATTCCGCAATGATCTGAGGCGCGCTTTTTAAACGGGGCCGGTGCCCCAGCATGGCGGTTATATTGCAAAATTCACATCCAAAAGGACAACCGCGGGAAAATTGGATGCACATCGAATCATACCGCTTCATTTCCACCAGTTCCCACATGGGAACCGGAGTTGTATGCATGTCGGCAAAACCTGTTGTGCTGTATGTTTTTTTCAAAGTCCCTGATTCCAGATCTTCCAGGAACATGGGGAAGGTCAACTCTCCTTCATTTAGAACGAAGTGGTCGATATCCGGGAAATCTTGCCATTCTCCGGTAAATAACGGTCCTCCGGCAACCAGAAGCTTGCCAGCCATTTTAATCCGACGGGCGACTTCACGTGTGGATTCACGTTGAATCGTCATGGCGCTGATGAAGACCATATCCGCCCATTGAATGTCTTTATATGTTAGTTTACGGACATTCATATCGACCAACCGTTTCTCCCACTCCCTGGGAGCCATAGCGGCAATAGTCACCAGTCCCAATGGTGGATTGGAAGAACTCTTGCGTACGAATTGAAGGGCGTGTTTAAAACTCCAGAAGGTATCCGGAAATTCGGGATAGACAAGTAGGACTTTCATAGAGAACTCCTGAAATAATGGTCAAAACTCGACCGGTTTGCTATCCAATACCATAATCCGTTTTTCCGGGAGTGCCAGTAACCGGAAGTCATACTCAAAGTCCTATTTTCGACCTGTGACTGTACCGAAAAAATAGGACTGTAGTTGATTGCCGGTAACATATCGAATGCTATAATCGCAGATGTGGAAACGGTAAATCGCCCGATAATTCAAACTGGAACCAGTATAAATCTCGCATTCGCCATCGTGGTAATGGCGTCTTATCTTTCCATTTTTTCCTCCCTTGAACCAGAATCGATCCAGGTACTTATCTGGTTAACACTGATTGGGATTGCCTACCTCAGTGTTGGAGTGTATGGATACTCCTATGTGTCCCGGCAACCCACTACCCCATTAATCGTGTCATACTTCCTATCACAGATGCTGATGGGGGGGATTATCGTGTATTTAAGCCGTGGACACGGGTTGACCATGTTGATCCTGCTGCCGCTTTCCGGTCAAAGTGTTCTATTGCTCCGGAATTTATGGATGTATATCCCGGCTATTCTTTCTGCTGCAGTATATACCATTGCCATTAATGGCTATGCGTACAACTGGCAAACGGCCTTGAACAACCTTCCCATTTACATCGCGGGAGTCTTCTTTATCATGATCTTTACCCAGGTCGCCGTGGGAGAGGAGCAGGCCCGCCATGAAGTCAACCGTTTGATCAGAGACCTGGAAGCAGCCAACACCCGTCTCCGTGAATTCGCCACTCAGATCGAAGACCTGACCATAACCAAAGAACGCAACCGCCTGGCACGTGAAATCCATGACGGCCTGGGGCATTATCTAACCACCATCCATATGCAAATTCAAGCTTCTCTGGCAATTATTGACCGGGATCCTGATACCGCCCGCAGCATGATGGAAAAAGCCCAATCACTTAGCCAGGAAGCATTGCAGGAAGTACGCCGCTCGGTGAACGCGCTTCGCATTTCCACCGAAGAAAGCCTCCCGCTAAAAAATCGAATTGAACGCCTGCTGGAAGACGGATTGACTCCGGACTTGAAAACAGAATTCAGTATTCTCGGTAATTACAGAGAAATGGATAGCAAGAAATCAGTAACTCTCTTCCGAGCTGCCCAGGAAGGATTCAGCAATACACGTAAACATGCATCCGCCCGCCACTTCTCCATCGTATTGGATTTCACCGATCCCACATTTGTCCGCATGAACTTAAATGATGATGGTAAAGGAGCGGATACAATAGATGGTGGATTTGGATTGATCGGATTGCAGGAACGATTGACTCTGGTCAATGGAAATTGTGAGATATTTACATCGAAAGGAGAAGGGTTTACCCTTCAAATATCAATTCCTGGATGAAACAAAAAATCCGCATCCTCCTGGTTGACGATCAGGCTCTGTTCAGAGAAGGTCTCCGGATTCTTCTCTCCTCTCAGACCGATTTTGAGGTTATCGCTGAAGCATCAAACGGTGAGGAAGCTCTCCGTCAGGCAGCCATCCATCGTCCTGATGTTGTTCTTATGGATCTACGTATGCCGGTTCTGGATGGTGTTGCGGCTACCCGACGCCTGCATGAACTTTACCCGGATACACGGGTAATCGCTCTCACCACCTTCGACGAAGATGAGTATGTTTTTGAAGGGTTGCGGGCGGGAGCGTATGGCTATCTGTTGAAAGATGTGCCATCACAGAAATTATTTGAAGCCATTTATACAGCCAACCGGGGTGAATTTTTCCTGATGCCTTCGGTTACTGCCAGGGTAATGGCCGAGTTTTCCCGATTACCTCGCAGTCAACCAGCCCAGACCCCGGCCAACCAATCACTTCTCTCTGAAAGAGAAAAACAGATACTTCGCATGGTCGCTCTCGGAGCCAGCAACAGGGAAATTGCAAAAGAATTGGTAATTGCCGAAGGCACGGTAAAAAACCATCTCAGTAATATCTTTGATAAGCTTGAAGCCCGGGATCGTATGCAGGCCGTTTTGAAAAGCAAGGAAATGGGAATCATTTAATCCATGGAACACAATATTCAAGACCCGAACTCACTTCAACCTTCGGAGAAACCAAAATTCACACCGACCTTCTTCGGTATTCTACTGGTCATGGGTGGATTTCTGATTTTACTTGATCAGTACCTGCAAACCGAATGGCTGAGCCTCACAGTCATTCCGGCAGCCGGATTGATACTACTTGCAAATGGATTGAACACGCGGAATATGGGATGGATCATCCCCGGTGTGTTGACTGGTTCGCTTGGCACAAGCGTCATCATCCTTTTCGGGAATATCCTGGAAGATATGGAATTCATCACCCGTCTGGGATGGGGTTCCCTTTCATTGTCTGCCGGTTTTCTTCTGATTCTTTTCTTTTCCCTGCTTTACGGGAAACACCATGCCTGGTGGGGATTCCTCGTAGCAACGACTCTGGCAGGTCTTGCATATCCTTTCATTTCACAGCGTATGTCAGTTTTTATCTTCTTTGCTTCCATATTGACCATGATAGGACTGGCTTTCCTTGCCTGGGGTTTCTTCGAACGACTTTTTGGTCTATTGATACCCGGTAGTTTACTTTGTGGTCTTGGCCCCGGATTTTATCTGGGATTTGTATCCAATGCGGGTAACAACGAGCTGGTTCAGGTGGGCTTTTTCATCACGTGCATTGGGCTCGGATGGATTTTAATAACCCTGACATCCCGCCTGCTTAATCCGGTTTTTGTCTGGTGGCCGCTGATTCCCGGTGGTATTCTCACCATGGTTGGTTGGGGACTCACAATTGGCGGAAATCGGGGAAGTGCGATGACCCTTATCGGGAATACAGGCTCCATCAGCCTGATCATTTTCGGTCTTTACCTGATCCTTCTTCGCCGCGGTATCCGAAAATAACTACAACCGGCTTAGCAGTTCTTTCTTCTTTTCCTGGAACTCTTCCCCTGTTATGATCCCCTTGATCCTAAGTGCATCGAGCTCCTCGATCAGATCCGGGATGGTGGTTTCCTTGACGACATTCCGGAATATCAATCCGGATGTACTTTTGTCCGGCATATGATTCCTGACATCCATCATTTTCTTTTTGAAAGATACCGGATTCCCTATCGCCTGGAATTTATTATTCCCAATCTCATTGGCTGTGAGGATTTCTATATCTCCATAATCAAAAAACCGCCCCAATAATGATTGGGAAAGCTTGACATCATTCACCATTTCCAGTGAAGAATCACACATGGTCTGGTTGAATGTGCCTGAAATATGGATCACACGTCTGTTCGTGATAATAAATAGACGGTTAGTCCAATCCAGGATATGACGCAACATATCAACCAACGGTAGGAAGACAATCAAACCGGGAATTATGACCCAATAACCAACTGCAGGGAAGAAAAAGATGCAACCGGCTGTAATTGTAGACAAAATAAAAAAATCAAATAATATTCTTTCAAACAGCATAAGCCAGTGTTGCCTGGTTGTAAAAAGAATATCTTCATCTTTTGCCATTAATGTATATAAATGTTTTTGTTGCATCCTGTTTCCTGAATAGACCTTTATATGTGGTCAAATAACACTCTGGATTAGGCTCTCAAGATCTGCCCCGGAACTGCCTGGATAGACAAGGTTTGCCAGAAACTCCCGGTTCCCTTTTGGTCCTTCGAGTGGAGAAAGGATCAAACCTTCCACCCCGAACCCCTCTTTCTCAGCGTCTGCCAGAACATTCATTAAAACCCGTTTATGAATGGCCGGATCCCGGATGACCCCTTTACCCCGGTCTGCTTCTTCCCTGCCGGCTTCAAATTGTGGTTTGATTAATGGTATAACCCTGCCGCCATTTTCTAGAAGCCAACCTCTGATCACAGGAAAGAGGATGCGTAGAGATATGAAAGAAACATCAACACAAACCAACTGAATGTTCCTGGGCAAAGATGTCAGGTTTCTGGCGTTGGTGTGTTCCAGTAATGTTACTCTGGGATCCGACCGGAGCTTCCAGTGAAAGTCACCATGTCCGGAATCTACCGATATGACTGATTCGGCTCCATGCTGCAACAGGCAATCCGTAAAACCGCCGGTTGAACAACCAATATCCGCGCAGGAATAACCGGAAATATCGGTCAGATGAAAAGCCTGCAATGCGCCTTCAAGTTTTTCACCACCCCGTGAAACGAACCGCTGTTTTTCAACCAGTTCAATCCGGGAACTCTCCGTGACCATATGTGACGGTTTCAAGACCATCTGACCATCCACGCGTACCGAACCTGCCATAACCAAACGTTGTGCCAGGTTCCGTGTTTCCACCATTCCAAGTTCAACCAGCTTGAGATCCAACCGGACTTTAGCCACTTTATGGATAATTCACCCTTTCGTTTTGTGATAATATATTTTTTATGCTGCGAGCCATAATAAAAACAATGCGGATCAAACAATGGACCAAAAATGCCATTGTATTTGCGGCACTGGTCTTCGATCGCCAACTTACAAACCCGGTGGCATTCGGCCGTACACTTGCCGGTTTTTTGCTCTTTTGTATTCTATCGAGCACTGTCTATATTATCAACGATATTATGGATATTGAAGCCGATCGAATGCATCCAAAGAAAAAACTTCGGCCGATTGCATCCGGTCAACTTCCAATACCAACAGCCATAACAATCGCTGCCCTTTTTTTTCTGATAACTATTTATTTTGCATACCTGCTATCACCTGCCTTCCTGATCATAGCCGTATTATATTTTGTAACCAACCTGGCTTATTCATTAAAACTGAAACACATAGTCCTGATTGATGTTGTGGTCCTTTCCCTTGGATTTGTCTTCCGGGTTGGAGCCGGTGTTAGCCTTATCCAGGTGGAACGGTTCTCCCCATGGCTGTATGTAGTGACATATTTGCTGGCGCTCTATCTTGGCTTCAGCAAACGTCGATCTGAACTGGCTTTGCTTTCCACGGGCGCCGGCAGTCATCGAAAAGTATTGGATGGGTATACGATCCCTTTCCTGGATCAAATCATCACCATGATTTCGGGAATCACAATCATGGCCTATAGCCTGTATACCTTCTCTGCACCAAATTTGCCGGAAAACCACACAATGATGTTGACCATCCCCTTTGTTGTTTATGGATTATTCCGTTATTTGTATCTTCTGGAAATTGATGGTGTGACCAGCCCACCTGATGAGATTGCCCTGGTTGACCGGCCTTTACAGGCTGCCATTATTCTCTGGGGCGTAAGCGTGCTCATGATCTTCTATTTGTTCTAAATCAATATGACCGAAGTACTTTCAACCTCCAGTGCACCGGGGAAAGCCATTCTTCTCGGCGAACATGCCGTAGTCTACGGTAAACCTGCCATTGCCATTCCTGTTTCTGAATTACGGGTTGAAGTAACCATCGAATCTTTTAAATGTCCACCGGGTGAAATCTGGATAGATTCTCCTGTGATCCGACTGTATAAATGTATGAATGACCTCCCCTTTGAGCACCCTTTGCGGATGGCTGTCGAGTTGACCTTGAATACGTGCAAAAATCCAATTATTCCCGGAATCATGATCCGTATAAATTCCGCACTCCCGATAGGAGGTGGGATGGGTTCCGGAGCAGCTGTAAGTTGTGCGTTGATCCGGGCTTTATCGGATTATGTTTGTCCGAATACATTGTCCTTGGAAACCATCAATGATCTTGTGTATGAAGTCGAAAAGATACACCATGGCAATCCTTCGGGTGTAGATAATACAGTCATTACCTATGAAAAACCGATCTTTTTCCGCCGGGGTGCTTCCCTTGAATCGATCAGGGTAAAACACCCCGTGCATTTTGTCATAGCCGACACCGGGATAATTTCCGCTACCGGTACCATGGTGGCAGGTGTAAGAAAACGCTTCGATCAGGATAAAGAACAATATCAACAGATTTTCGATCAAATTGAAGGGCTGGTGGAACAATCAAGAAAGGCTCTTGAGCAAGGGGACAATCCCTCGCTGGCAGAAGCCATGAATCAAAACCACCAGATGCTACAAAAACTCGAGGTTTCTTCTTTCGCGCTGGACCGGCTTGTCAAGACTGCCATGGGTGCAGGTGCTTATGCCGCCAAATTGATCGGGGCTGGAGGGGGAGGAAACATGATCGCCTTCTGTGCTCCAGAGAGGGTTAAACCAGTAAGTCAGGCATTGAATAATTCCGGAGCTGTGCGGGTGTTTTCATTCTCTCTCTCCGAAACCGGGGACTTTGCATGAATTCAAATCGTCTCGTTTTTGTAAAACTGGGCGGCGCTGCCATTACAGACAAATCCCGGCCCCGCACGCCGGATCTTGAGAATATGCAGAGTCTTTGCCATCAAATTTCTCAAGCACGTAATAAAGTATCTGATATGCGCTTGATTATCGGCCATGGTTCCGGCAGTTTTGGGCATTTCTCAGGCCAGAAATATAAGACCCGTGATGGTGTCCGTTCTGATCAGGATTGGCTGGGTTTTGCAGAAGTATGGAAAGACGCCCGGCAGCTAAATGAACTGGTTATTCACGCCTGTCTCGAGACGGGGCTGCCGGTCATCGCGTTTCCTCCTTCGGCATGGTTGATCTCTAATGATCGTATACCCGCCATAAATTTCATTGAACCCATTCGGAATGCGCTAAAAAAGAACCTGATTCCTGTCGTTAACGGCGATGTAATCTTTGATCGGACCATTGGCGGGACCATATTTTCAACAGAAGATGTTTTCTCGATCCTGGCTGATGAATTTATACCTGACCATATCGTTCTATCCTCGCGTGAACCGGGTATATGGCAGGATTACCCGATGTGCACAAAACTCTCCTCAACTCTCTCTCATGGGGAGTTCAAGGCTTCAACCACATCCGTTATCGGAGCAGCCGGAATGGATGTAAC
>CAYRHB010000029.1:24617-32181 GCA_964424035.1 uncultured Leptolinea sp. | reverse complement strand
GGACAGGAAGAAGAAACAGAAAAACGTAAGAGAGTTTTCCCGCCCTACCAGGTGAACGAACAACTGGTCGCAGAAGCATCAGAAGAAGTCATTGTGATGCACTGTTTGCCGGCTCATCGCGGTCAGGAGATAACAGATGAAGTAGCTGATGGACCTCATTCAGTTTTGTTCCCTCAGGCCCATAACCGGATGCACGCTCAGAAAGCAATTCTTGTAAGTCTCTTCCGATAGGGATCAATATGAAAAGCCAGGAATTCATCGACCTCGAAGAACAAATTGGAGCCCACAATTATCATCCCCTCGATGTTGTTTTGACCCGTGGACAGGGTGTCTGGGTTTATGATGTTGATGGAAATAAATATCTGGATTGTCTGAGTTCATATTCTGCTGTAAACCAGGGGCATGTTCATCCAAAAATTTTGAAAGCGATGATTGAACAAGCCGGGAAATTGACGCTTACATCCCGTGCATTTCGCAGTGATCAGCTTGCACTTTTTTATCGGGAACTGACCGATTTGACCGGATATGAGATGGTTCTGCCAATGAACAGCGGTGCTGAAGCGGTGGAAACCGCCTTGAAAGTAGCACGCAAATGGGGTTATGTTTCAAAGAAGGTACCCCGAGATCAGGCGGAAATTATCGTGGCTGATGGAAATTTTCACGGACGGACAATTACCATCATCTCATTTTCATCTGAGCCGGCGTACAAAGATAATTTTGGCCCTCACACACCCGGTTTTATCACCATTCCCTTCGGTGATGCTGATGCTCTGCAAAAAGCGATTTCGCCACGCACAGTCGCCGTTTTACTTGAACCCATTCAGGGTGAATCGGGTGTAAATATTCCTCCTGATGGATACCTGCCACGTGTACGTGAGATCTGCACAAAGAACAATGTTCTCTTTCTGGCGGATGAGATACAAACTGGGCTTGGCCGTACAGGAAAGTTGCTGGCAACCATGCATGAAAATGTAAGGGCTGATGTTGTTATCCTGGGTAAAGCACTCAGTGGTGGCTTTTACCCGGTTTCAGCAGTCCTGGCAGACCGTGAGATTATGGGTGTCATAAAACCGGGTGATCATGGCTCAACTTTTGGAGGCAATCCGTTGGCCGCCGCAATTGCCCGGGAAGCTCTAAAGGTTCTGGTGGAAGAAAAAATGATCGAAAATGCCGCGAACCTGGGTGAATACTTCCTGGATCAACTAACAGAGATCAATAGTCCAAAAATTAAAGAAGTTCGCGGGAGAGGATTATTGATTGGCATTGAGATAAAAAAGGAAGCGGGAACGGCACGAAAATATTGTGAAGCTTTAAAAGAAGAAGGTATTCTGGCAAAAGAGACACACCAGCAGATCATTCGGTTTGCTCCTCCACTGGTGATCGACCGACCTACAATTGATTGGGCATTGGAAAAAATCCGAAAAGTATTGCAGAGTGTATAGACCGGAGACAATATGGATTGGAAAACCGAGTACGCAAAGAAAATTGTCTCGGCTGATGATGCAGTCCGTCTGGTGAAATCCGGGCAGCGGATATTTCTCACGGGGAATTGTTCGGTTCCCCGTGAGTTGTTATCCGCATTAATTCGTTACGCCCCTAACCTTAAGGACGTGGAAATCTGCCAGGCATTAACCATAATAGGATCAGAATACGTAGATCCTTCCATGGCCGGACACCTGAGGATTAATTCCCTCTTTGCGAGTCCGAATGTAAGAAAAGCTATCCATGAAGGCCGGGCTGATTTTACACCCGTCCACCTTTCGGAATTTCCATTGCTCTTTATGAAGGGGGTGCTGCCGGTTGATGTTGCATTTGTGCAATTATCGCCTCCTGATGATCATGGCTATTGCACATACGGTGTGGAAAGTGGATTGACCATTGGACCTGCTGAGACCTCAAAAGTTGTAATTGCCGAGATCAATGAACAGATGCCCCGTATGCTGGGTGATACCATGGTGCACATCAGCATGCCGGATGTACTGATCCCAGTGGATTACCCACTGGCTGAGATACCGATGGCGGAAAATGGAGCGGATCCGGTAATGCAGCAGATTGGACAGCATATTGCTGAAAGAATTCCGGATGAGGCCACACTGCAACTCGGCATCGGTGATATACCCAATGCTGTTCTACGCTTTCTATCAAACAAGAAAGACCTTGGAATTCATTCAGAATTGATTTCCGATGGAGTGATTGATCTTGTTGAAAAAGGCATTATCAACAATTCAAAAAAGACCATTCACAAAGGGAAAATTACCACCGGATTCTTGCTGGGCAGCAGGACGTTGCATAAATGGTGTGACAACAATCCGATCGTTGAAATTCAACGGACCGAGTATGTGAACCACCCATTTACGATTGCGAAAAATAGAAGAATGATAGCCATAAACTCTGCCATCGAAATTGACCTGACTGGCCAGGTTTGTTCGGATTCCATCGGTTCAAAGATATACAGTGGAACCGGCGGACAAATGGATTTTATCTATGGATCTTCACTTGCAGAAGAAGGTATGCCGATCATTGCGCTCCCAAGTACTTCAATGGGTTCCAATGGCAAAGTTCATAACAAGATCGTTCCGATGCTTAAGCCGGGTGCCGGTGTTGTAACAACAAGAAACCATGTAAGGTACGTGGTAACAGAATATGGTATGGTTGATCTATATGGGAAATCATTCAGGCAACGGGCTCAAGCTTTGATCTCGATCGCCCACCCGGATTTCCGGCAGGAATTGACACAAGATGCAAAAAATCTCCATTACATAGAATGAAAAATGATTAGAAGAAAAGCAAAAATTGTCGCAACTGTTGGTCCAGCCTGTGATACTCTGGAAAAACTCCGGGAGTTGATACTTGCGGGAGTGGATGTCGTCAGGTTAAATTTCTCACACGGAACGCATGAAGACCATCATCGTCGGATAAAAATGATCAGGCAGATAGCTGAGGAAATCAAAAAACCGATCTCCATTCTGCAGGATCTGCAGGGTCCAAAGATGCGGGTTGGAAATCTTCCAGAAAATGGGCTTCTACTCAATGTGGGTGATGATATTGTTCTCACAGCCAGTGGGTCGCATTCAGACTTAACGGTGGAACAAATCATACCCATGGAAGTGCCAGAACTGGCAAAATCAGTCCGAAAAGGAAGCCGTGTTCTGCTGGATGATGGACGGTTGGAACTGGAAGTCACCGGAGTTCAATCCGATGCTGTATATGCCCGGGTAGTGATGGGTGGTAAATTAACTTCACATAAGGGTGTAAATCTACCGGGAACTGAGATCCTGATTCTAGGATTTACAGAAAAAGATAGGGAAGATCTGGCTTTTGGTCTGGCGGAAGAAGTAGATTATGTGGCCATATCCTTTGTCCGTTCAGCAGAAGATATAAAAGCGGTGCGAATTGCAATATCTGACATAAATCCGGATCGGATGGATACCCGACTCATTGCCAAATTAGAGCGTCCGGAAGCAATAGCAGACCTGGATGAGATCTTAGATGCCGCGGATGGTGTCATGGTCGCACGAGGTGATCTGGGTGTAGAGACATCTCCTCAGATCGTTCCGATCATGCAGAAATTGATCATTGAAGCTGCCAATAGAAAATCAAAGCAGGTCATTACAGCGACTCAGATGTTGGAATCGATGATGCAAAATCCTCGTCCCACGCGTGCCGAGGCATCTGATGTGGCAAATGCGATCTTTGATGGCACAGATGCCGTGATGCTTTCCGGCGAAACAGCCAGCGGGGCTTTTCCAATTGAAGCCGTGAAAATGATGGATGCCATTGTTCAGGAAGCTGAAGCACATAACCAGGAATGGGGCCACTACCACCCTACTCCGGATGCATTGGGCTTGCAGGATGATTCCTATTCACTGGCCAGAGCTGCCAAAGAGATCGCTCAGGACACGGATGTAGCCTGTATTGCCGTCTTTACCCGGGGCGGTCATACAGCCAGGGTAATGTCGATGGTTCGTCCAAATGTTCCTGTACTGGCTTTTACCCCTGACAGGCGTACCTACCAACGCCTTGGGTTATATTGGGGAATTAGACCTTTTCTAGTACCTTTTGCTTCCACAGTTGAATCAATGATCCGTACCGTTGAAGAAGCCATAATCGAATCATCCATCATGAAAGCCGGACAGCAGGTTGTACTGATCTCAGGTTTCCCTGTAGGTGGAAAAAGGCCTCCCAATTTTGTTCTACTGCATACACTGGGAGAATATGCTTAATCTATACGAAGCAGTGGGCTTGAAAAAGTCCACTGCTTTTCTAAAAGGATTCTCTCATCAAATGGTCAAGGGATTCTTTCGAAGGACGAAGGTCTTCGTCCCCCAGCCTGTTAAGGGGTTTATCCACAAGATTGTACAGGTCATACATGGAAGGTTGATCAGGATCAACATATATCAATCCAGTAACAAGCCAGTCATTGATATATGCCTCTTCAAGCATATGCATGGCGTCCCATCGATTCCTGGGATCATACTCCTTGTCAAGTTTTTTCAAAACGACTGTTGACCCATCGTGTAGTTCAATCTCCCGAACCGTGTTTTCTTCAAAGTCTTCAATCATGATCTCTTCACGAGGTGGAACAAAAGAAAGCTCATGCAAATGTGATTCGTGATCTTTTCCCCACGAATATGAGTGAAGTGATGCCGCCTGGTTATAGAATGTGACACAGGGGCTGATAATATCCAAAACTGCGATCCCCCGGTGACTTAACGCTGCCTTGATTAAATCTTTTACCTGTTTGGGATCACCGGCAAAAGACCTGGCAACAAAGGACGCATTGGAGATCAAGGCTTCCATACATATGTCAACCGGTAAATACCGACTGGTCCCCTGCTTTTTCAGTGTCTTGCCGCGTTCGGCAGTAGCTGAAAATTGTCCTTTCGTCAGGCCGTAAACGCCATTATTTTCAACGATATAGGTCATGGGCATATTCCGTCGGACCAGGTGTTTGAATTGCCCCAGCCCGATACTGGCTGTATCACCATCACCACTGACACCAATTATTCGCATGCTTGTATCGCCAAACCCTGCACCCTGGGCGAGTGATGGCATTCGTCCATGTAATCCATTAAAACCGAATGACCGTCCCAGAAAGTAAGTTGGACTCTTGCTTGAACATCCAATCCCGGAGAATTTCATAGTATTTTCCGGGCGAATATTGAGTTCAAAACAGGCAGAGATGATCTGATGGGTTATTGAGTTATGACCGCATCCCTGGCAAAGGGTGCTGACAGCACCTTTGTAATCTGCTCTGGATAATCCGAGCGCATTCACTGAGACAGTGGAATGTGGATTCTCTGTCATATCACGCCTCTCTGACCGAATTGATCGTCTCAACAATCCATTTTGCTGTCAATGCCAGTCCATCAGAATGGCTGACTTGTATGAATCGGTTTGCGTGTTCCGGATGTGTAATCTGCAATAGTTGCCGCATTTGACCATCCCGGTTATTTTCAATGACATAAATCTGGTCATTTGAATTTATGAATTCATTCACTTCTTCACAAAAAGGGATACTCCTGATACGACAATAGTTGACATTCAAACCCTCTTCACGGATCTGGTGTATTGCCTCTTGTATGGCCGAATCCGTGGAGCCAAACGAAATTATGCCGAGGCTGGCTTTTTCATTTATATCGATAATTGACTTTGGGACATAATTCCTGGCGGTTTCATACTTACGGGTGAGTCTTTCCTGGCTTTTTTCCCAGTTGATATTGTCTTCAGAATAACGCGCATACGGGTCATGTCCCGTTCCTCTGGAAAAGAAGGGGCTTTTGGGATGGGTATTGCCAGGTACCGTTCTGTATGGAATTCCATCTCCGTCAATATCAAGGTACCTCCCCCAATCCCCACCCCGATTATTCAATATTTCTTCAAGATCTTCCTCCCAGAGGATTTTGCCCCGATCCATGGGAACATCCGGGTATTCGAATTTTCGAGTCATCCACTGGTTCATGCCAAGATCTAAATCAGATAAGACAATCACCGGCATTTGCAGCCGCTCGGCAATATCAAATGCCTTCCAACCAAATTCAAAACATTCTGATACAGAACCAGGCAATAGAATTACAAATTGCGTATCTCCATGACTGATGAAATACGATTGAGTCAGATCCCCCTGTGCAGTCCTTGTTGGCAGACCCGTAGACGGTCCAACCCGTTGGACATCCCAGACGACCACAGGCACTTCCGCATAATAAGCCAGGCCAAGGTATTCTGACATCAATGAAAGACCGGGACCGGATGTTGAGGTCATGGAACGGAGGCCGGCAAAACCGGCGCCTATTGCCATTCCAATGGCTGATAATTCGTCCTCAGCCTGAACAACCACATAGGTTTCTTTGCCGGTTTTTGAATCAAGCCGCAATTGAGGCAGATACTCGTTCAAGGATTCTGATACACTGGTCGCCGGGGTGATCGGATACCAGGCATTAAATTGGACTCCGCCATAGATTGCTCCGAGGGCGGCAGCTGTATTTCCATCGGCCAGGATATAGTCGGATAGTGCAGAAAGGCTTTTTACTTTATAAGGATCCTTTTTTATGATATTCGATTGTGCCCATTCTGCCGCATTTGATACAACCTTCCAATTCACATTAACTGCCACTTCACGGCTTTTGAAATGGAAATCCAATGCCTGATAAATCTTTTTTAGATCTATTCCGAGTAGATGGGCAAGGATGCCCACATAGACCATGTTGGCTACATAATCACGAACGGACGAATTTACATCCGACTCTTGCACAATCTGCTTTACCGGCATCGGATAAAGGTAAATGTCCGATCTTTCTTCAGGTAAATGAATATGGTCGGCATACAGTAAAACCCCACCTGGACTAACTGAGTCAAGTTCTTTCTGTATGGTGACGGGATTCATGGCAATAACGATGTCATCCTTCTCCTGGCGAGCCAGATACCCAGACTGGTTAACCCGCATGGTATACCAGGTGGGTTGGCCCTGAATGTTGGAAGGGAATATGTTCATTCCGGATACAGGAATCCCCATCTTGAAAATCGCCCGAAGGATCGTGATATTTGCGGTCGCACTTCCAGAACCGTTGACTGTACTGATTGTCAGGTTGAAATTATTTATTATGGGTTCCATAAGATCCTTCAAATCACTCAAAATTAACTCCGGATTTAATAGAGGATGGTCTTTGCTGAAGCAGGATCATGTGTTCAAGCAAGGTTTTTCTGCTGTTGGAAAACTCCCCTTGTTGGATGGTCTCCACGATCTTTTCGTGATAATTCCATACCCGAATCTGGTATTCCAAATCTGTATACCGATTAAGTCCGGCTTCTTCGTACATCTGCCAATACGCTTCAAGCAACCCTGTGACAAATGGATTTTCAAGCCGGCTGTACATCAGCAAATGGAAATCCCGGTGTTCATAAAATGGAATTTCCACTAATTTAAAAGCCAGTTTTTCCCGGGCTTTTTCAATCAATTCATTTAACTGGGATATGTCCTCCCCGCGCCGACCGGCCCCGCCCGCGGCCCCGGCGGCCGCTGCCCGAGGCAGGCGCCGGGCCCCCACCCAACCAAAAAACAAAAAAA
>CAYRHB010000029.1:23574-24607 GCA_964424035.1 uncultured Leptolinea sp. | reverse complement strand
CTAAGTAATGCCGCGGCCTCTTCGAAGTAGGCAGATTCAATATGCTTTCGAAGGTCAGCAAAATTATCAAAATAATGATTATCTTCCTTCAGGGCATATGAAAGGCTGGCTGCGACGGCAGGGGTAAAACGGTATTTGTTCTTCCGGATACCAGTTTTAGGTTTAACCTCTACAAAACCAAACGCCCTGGCAACTTCCATTTGCTCTCGAAGGCTGGGGATACTGGTTCCAGTAGTTTTGCTTATTTCACTTAATGGTGGAAGGCGCTGTCCACCCTGTTTTTGATGGTTTGCCAAATATTCTAGAAAGGCGTTTAGATAGGTATCCGGCATGAGATATCCTTGTAATGCTCTTATTAATCAGATAAATAATATTATATAAGTATATCTCCGCAGTTGACTTTCGTCAATCGGATAGCATCTTCTTTGTTTACCCTAGATCATTTGCGAAAAATGAAGCGTTTGAATCCTTCTTCGTATCGGGGAGCTTCATCAGTGCTATCTATTGTGCGCCGGCTTGAACGCATCCGCCTGTCAAATGCGTCCGGATCTCCGATCTGGCTCCTATGCTCGTGAAGGGCTTTTAATTTCGTTTCAAAAGTATCTGTGATATCGATCATAATATCCGGTTGAGAAGTTAAAGATAACCAAACCTCTTCAACAGAATGAGGAGCAAGGTTTTCTTCACTGATCAATTCCGGAAAAAACATCCGGTTACCGCTCGCCGGGAAAACAGCATCAAGCGCAATCTGCCCCGCTGTTCGATGGTCGGGGTGGTTGATATATCCCTCATGCGGGAAATAATTCGTGGGATCACAGGAAACAAGAATATCCGGTTTTAGTTTCCGGATCACCCGCACAACATCTTTTCGAACCTGCAAATCTGCTATCAGGGTTCCATCGTCATATCCAAGATGTTCGATGAACCCGGCTCCAATAATGTCTGCCGCTTTTCGCTGTTCCTTCTCTCTTAAACTGGCCAATTGCTGAGGCGTGATATTTGGATCATCTGACCCTTTGTTTCCGTTGGTGAT
>CAYRHB010000029.1:0-23564 GCA_964424035.1 uncultured Leptolinea sp. | reverse complement strand
CAGTATGTCACTTCATGTCCAGCTTTTACCCAACGGGCCAGTGTTCCACCACAAAAGAATTCCGGATCATCAGGATGAGCGAGGATAACCAGGATCTTTTTTTTTGTTTCCCATCCCTCAATACCAGGGCTGCCAATCACGATTTGTTACCTTCTTGAGAAGGTAGTGTCAGTTCAGTTATATGAAATTCTCGATATCCAACTTCCGGAATTTCCACCAATATCATTTCCTGTAACGGACGTACATCCACTACTTTACCTGTACCGGCGGGTGTTTTGACTTCTTTATTCCGTTTGGGTAAATGGGAACGGGCTTCCGAGTACTGTTGAAATTCATAGGATAAGCAACACCTTAAACGCCCGCACATACCTGTGATCTCGCCCGGGGTTAACGATATGCCCTGCTCTTTGGCCATGCGAATCGATATGGAACTAAACTCTGATAGAAACTGGCAACAACAGCGATTTTCCAGTCCACAGGCGCCGATTCCACACAAGTTCTTTGCTACATCACGGGGCCCAATCTGTCTAAGGTCAACCTGGGAAGGCGCAAATTTGCGTTGAATATCCTGACGGAGTGATTTTAGGTCAGCTTTTTCTTCCGTTTCAGTGCTAAAGAAAACTGTCAACCGGCTCCCATCAAAACTAAATTCAGATGTGATGATCTTTACACCTACAAGCCTCAGATCTCTTGAACGGGTACGGGCAAATTCAATAACCTCCGGTTCCTTTTTCTGCCATCCCTGTCTGGTGACGAGGTCCCTGGGGGTCGCCCGCCTTTCAATCGGTTTCCATCCACCATCAGGTGCGGTACCGGGATCATTGATAATTTGAGCCACCTGACCAAGCTGCTTTCCGCGGCTGGTTTCAACTACAACATAATCCCCTATTGTAAGGTCAGGATTATTACCGCTATCAAAATGATAGATCTTACCGATCGGGTTAAACCGAACACCCACGATCGTTGCCGTCATAATCTCGCTCCTATCCGACCATCTTGATGGTCACACCGGTATCTTGCTTCGCGGCGGCAACACTCAGACTGGCAGCGATCTTTTCTGCGATGGCAGTAAGTGCTTTTGCAGATGCAGCATCCGGTAACGCATGAACTACAGGTGATCCGGAATCACTGCCTTTTCGAACATCCGGATCCAATGGGATGGTTCCAAGGAATGGGACCTCTGCGTCTTTCGCCAGAGTTTCCCCACCTCCTGAACCAAACACATCCATGCGGGTTCCATCCGGTAGCTCCAGGTAACTCATGTTCTCGATCACGCCCAGAATGGGAACATTCAATACTTTGAACATTTGCAGACCACGGGTGGCATCCTCAAGCGAAACAGCCTGTGGAAGAGTTACGATGACTGCTCCACTGAGTGGAATGGATTGAGCCAGACTTAATTGGGCATCGCCGGTTCCTGGTGGAAGGTCAATAATCAAATAATCCAGATCACCCCATTCAACATCAGAAAGAAATTGACGAATGGCTGAATGCAGCATTGGGCCCCGCCATATGAGCGGTTGCCCGGGTTTAACCAGAAAACCGATGGACATCAATTTAACACCAAAAACTTCAGCGGGGATCATTTTATCCCCGGGTGTTGGAGGCAACCTGTCAATACCCATCATTGTGGGGACATTGGGGCCATAAATATCAGCATCCAGTAATCCTACCTTTGCGCCGGCTTTAGCCAGTGAAATGGCGAGATTTACTGAAACCGTGGATTTTCCAACACCGCCCTTTCCAGAAGCCACCGCGACTGCGTTTCGAATGGAAAGCCCTTGAATTCCACGGTCTCGTCCATCATCCATTACCCGTGCGCTCATCTTTACTGTGACATTTTTTACACCCGGAATTTTCGCAACAGCCGTTCGGGCATCCGATTGGATTTGATTTCGCAGAGGACAGGCAGGAGTTGTCAACTCAACAGTGAAAGCGACATCCGTCCCATCTATCGACACGTCCTTGATCATATTCAATGTGACCAGGTCTTTATGTAATTCAGGATCCTGAACAGCGCTCAACGCTTCTAATATTTGTTCTTTTGTGATTAAACCCATGGTTATAAACCTCTAACTAATTTCCGAAAATGATTATTTGCATCTTTCAAAGCCTGCTGATATAGATGGACGAGATCTTCATCTGTGCCTTTAAATCTCCTGATGTTCAACTGGGCACATGCCGGACATCCCCGCATTGCCCGGAACGAATCAACGTTGCAGGTGATACAACCGCCGATCTTGATCATCATGAGAAGGAAGGCAGTCTGTTCAGGTGATTCAACTGGTTTCTCATTAACCAGGTTCACCAGATCCTGCCAGGTTTTTCCTCGCAAATTTGACAGGCTACTAATAGCTTTGCCGGGAAAGACAATTTCAGTTTCAGGATTATACATCGAAGTTCTCTCGATTCGTTGAATTCGGTTCAACCCCACTTGTTCTTGAGGCTCTGCTCGCATTTTTCGCTGCTTTTTCAGCTTCTTCACGTGCAAAATTTTCCGGATGAATCTCGGCGTAATAACTGGTAGGTTTCATTAATTTCTCTAAATCCCAAACATCGAACGAATCACGATTGGTATTCGCCAGTTCATATTCGTGATCCATCCGGATGGCGTCAAATGGGCAAAATTCTGCACAGAAACCGCAGTTCATACAAAGATCTATATCGATCACATATTTGGCCGGTTCTGAGATGGGTTTTCCGGTTTCAAGGTCAATTCTGCGTTCGATCCAGATACATTGAGGCGGGCAAACTTTGGAACAAATTCCGCAGGCAGTACAGCGGATTTTGCGGGTTCCATTAGCTGTCTCATCATAGATAAGAAAGGGAATAAACCGGAATTCTTCCGGAACTGGCAACTTTTCTTCCGGATACTGAACACTGAAAATGCCTTTCTGATCCGCTGAAGATCGCCGGGCGATACCTTCAGGGTTGTAGTACTTTTTCCCTAACCATTTCAGATCGTCCATGTATGTTTCAAAGAAATGCTTGAGAGGGATCAGCAATCCACGCAATATGCCAGAGCCATTCATCGCATCCTCCGCCTATCGGTCCACTTCACCCAGGATGATATCCAGAGAGCCGAGTACAGCCACAGCATCCGCAACTTTATACCCTTTGCACATTTCATTCAAGGAAGTGAGATTTATGAAGGATGGTGCCCTCACATGAAATCTTTGCGGATTTGGCTTACCGTTTGAAATGATATAGAAACCGAGTTCGCCTTTGGGACCTTCCACTCTTCCATATGCTTCGCCTGCCGGTACACGGGGTTGATATTGGTTTTTCCCGTTCATAATGGGTCCTTGTGGAATTTCAATCAATGCTTGTTGTAAAATGCGAATACTCTGGCGCATTTCATCCAGACGCACAAGATATCGATCGTATATATCTCCGTGATACCTGACGGCAACATCAAATTTAAACCGGTCATAAATGGAATAAGGATCCACTCTGCGAACATCATAGGGAACACCCGATGCGCGTAATTGCGGACCAGAGGCGGAAAAAGCAGCAGCCTGGTCGGCTGTCAATACGCCCACACCCTCGGAACGCATCCGTACGATTTCATTATGGGTAAGATAGGTATCCAACTCATCAATCTTTCGGGGAAGACGGTCAAATACCAATTTGCGGATTTTCTCAAAGGAAATTTCTCCAATATCCCGAGCTACTCCCCCAAAACGGAAGTAATTGCACATCATGCGTGAACCGGATACCTCCTCGAAAATATCCAAAATCAATTCACGTTCTTCCAATGTATAAAGTGCCGGAGTGTAGAACGCTCCCAGATCGTTGAGAAGGAATCCTGTGGTCATAATATGACTGCTAATGCGGGTCAACTCAGCCATAATCACACGGATGTATTCAGCCCTTTCCGGGGGCTTGACACCCATTAGTTTCTCTACCGCCAGTGCATAACCGAAATTATTGCTCATTGAAGCAATGTAATCCAATCGATCGGTATATGGCATGATCTGAAGGTATGTGTTACGTTCAGCGATCTTTTCGTGGTTCCGATGTAGGTAACCAAGTACCGGTTTAAGTTCTACAATGGTTTCACCTTCCAGGAGTGCGGCCATGCGGAAAACGCCATGTGTGGAAGGATGCTGCGGTCCAAGGTTAATGATGATCTGGTCAGTTTTTAAACTACCGGTTAACCCATCTGCACTTTTTTGAAGACTCTCGTACAGGATTGCATCGTTGTTTATGCCGAATGATTCAGGTTCAAAACCGGCAGGAAAATCCACATTGTTCTTGAATGGATTGTTATTTTCAATCCGGTTGAACCGGCCTTCAGGCCAACGGGTTTTATAAGGTTTTACTTCATCTTCAAAAAAAGGTTCTTTCCAGTCTTTCCGCAGTGGATGACCTTCAAATCCTTCCCACATCAATATCCGCCGCGGGTCCGGATGATCTTCAAAAGTAACACCAAACAGATCCAGTACTTCCCTCTCCTGTAATTCTGCACCGGGGAAAATGGAACATACGCTGCCAACTCGAAGATCATTGCGGGATAATTGAACTTTGAATAAAATGCCTCCTCCTCCTGTGGTACGAAACAGAAGGTAAACCATTTCCATCAGGTCGTCCGGGAAATAATCGACAGCAGTTACCATCGAAAGGTAATCAAAACCGAGTTCATCCCTTGCGCTTTTTGCAAACTGTAAAAGATTTTCGCGTTCCACAAGATACCCGGAATATCCGGTTCTGCTGTCCGGCTTTATCCAACCCGGATAACGGGTGACCAGATCAATATCCAGTGAGATCACAGTCTGGTCGCTCATGTGTCCAACTCCTCACCGGTATCCAAGACAGATGTACTCGGATCTTCATGTGATGGAAGCTTATTTAATTTGAGGCGGCTTATCCGGGATATTTCATCATATTGACGGGGATCCATTAAATCGGGACCGAGCACGGGTACCGGAATGGCTTCTACTGGCTCTTTCTGGTACCAGCGTGCCGTTTTGATCGTTTCACGATCCACTTTTTTTTGAAGTGTGATCAAGCCGTTCAATAACGCCTGAGGCGTTGGAGGACAACCGGGTATATAGACATCAACCGGCAGAAAACGGTCTATTCCCGGCACCACGTTATATCCTTCTTTGAACGGCCCCCCCCCATTGGCGCAGGCTCCCATCGACACAACATATTTCGGTTCTGCCATCTGGTTGTAAAGCCGGACAATTTGCGGGACCATCTTCTTTGTAACCGTGCCGGATATGATCATAAAATCAGCCTGACGGGGACTGGGACGCATGACTTCCATTCCAAAGCGGGAAATATCATACCGGCTGGCAGCCGCACAGATCATTTCAATGGCGCAGCAGGCAAGCCCAAACATCATCGGCCAGAGAGAATTGCGTCTACTCCAGTTATAAATCCGGTCAATTGTCGTAATGGCAACCGCCCCCTGAAGGTCGGGTGGAATTTCAAATTCTGGAGAGTTTAATGACTCGTCTGTCATGCCGCTCCTTTTCTGCCTGAAATGAAAATTCAGATGAAACAATTCTATCATCCGCAAATTGCATGTCAAGCTATAATAACGTAAAGGATATTTTACGAAAATATGGATGGCAAATTAACTCAACACAGGATAATGGTACTACTAACCCAATCAGGCGGATTAACGTCGCATGATCTGAGTGTGGAATGCGGGATAGATGAACCGGCTGTTCGATACCACCTGCGTAGTCTAAAAAAGCTCGGACTGGTTGTGGAAATCCCCGGAAAACATATTGTTCCAAAAGTAGGGCGAAAAGCATCCATTTATTGTCCTGTAAATCCAGGTGGGGATCGTAATAGCAACCTTTTATTAAAAGGAATTCTTACTGAGTGGCTGGTAGATCGAAATCTACCTGGCATTGCATTAGCTGATATCTATCTAAAAGAAACCGGCTGGCAGAGCGATCCAACTATTCCAACCTTGAAAAAACCATTGAAACTGCGTGAACTGGTGGAATGGTTAAACTCCCAGAATTACAGGGCTTTCTGGGAAGCCGGGAAAGACGGCCCCGAGATCGGCTTCAGGAATTGTCCTTACCGGAAATGCAGGGCAGGCCTGGATGTATTGTGTGAAATGGATATGTGGATCATTCGCAAACTGGGGGGGATGCCATGGTGCCTGGAGGAGCGTATGGATTATGAGACTTTAACCGGAATTTGTCGTTTTGTTGTGAAAGAATAATTGAACAGGTAAAATTATCCATTATGCCCAAATTGAGCAGCATTCCCTATTACATATCATCAATTGGATCTCTCACGACAGGATTTGTACATCCCTTTAATATTTTTAGACTGATATCAAATAAGCATAAAGAAAAGGAAATTCAACTCAGAAAATCACTGATCCGGTTTCAGGTCCGGAATCTACTGGATGTTTGGTCGATAAAAGAGACATTCTTAGATGATTTTTATCATTTTGAAAAATCAACCAAACCGGAAAATGGGATAATTATTGACATTGGTGCCGGGATTGGAGAATTTGCCATTCAAGCCGCAGTGGAATGTCCGGGATGTCAAATCGTCGGGTTTGAGCCGTTTCCGGAATCGGTGGATTTGTTCCAGCGGAATATTTTAATCAATTCCCTGACCAATATTGAAGCGGTTGCGGCTGCTGTATCTTCTCATCCAGGCGAGATGGTTTTGGATACATCTTCAGGGAATCCTCTGCAATTCAAGACGCGGTTGGATGATAAAGCTGGAAATCCGGTAAGAACAATTCAATTAGTAGATTTTTTGCGCAACCGTAATATACCCGAAGTAGAAATTGTTAAATTGGATTGTGAAGGAGGTGAGTATGATATTCTCCTTCCCTTGCCCCCCGAGGATCTACGTCGGTTCAAACGGATTGTCATGGAATACCACGACAATCTGACACCCCATCACCATAATGAGATCATTGAAAAACTTCGAAACAGTGGTTTTGATGTTCAGGTTGAACCGAATAAAGTTCATTCATATATCGGCTACATCTACGCGCAAAACGTGAATAAAATAGAGATCAAAAAATAACAGGAACCCATATATGGGGGTCATTTGATTGGGAATTGTGAGAAGTATTCGCCTACGCCGCTGGCTCTTAACTCACTCGTTCCATTCATAAGTATGCCTTTGTATTCCTTTTCGCCATTTATTGCGATCCAACCTCCGAGATTTAGTGGAATCGGCCCACCGGTTGGAACCCACTCCCCGTTATACATCCTGGCGATATGGATGTTGCGGCCAGACGAATTCCCGCCTGCGCAAGAGGGATGGCCGATTTGCTCACCTTTTTTCAACTTGATTCCAACCGGTAATTGTTTGATTGGAGATAGGTGCAGGTATTGAATGACCCACCCTGTTTGAGTAATTCCGTCACCGTCCAGATCCTGAAAAAGTATGCCTTCTTCCGAACGGGATATTACTCCATCGGCAACAGCAGAAACCCAGTAAGGAGATGCATCACAACCGGCAGTTAGCGCCGGGGGAGCAAAATCGACCGCGGCAAAAGGATAACCGATTCCCCAGGGAGAATGTGGACCACCGGTATATGCCCATTTTAATCCTGGCTGGAGTGGCAGTGATAGATCGGGTTGCTGAAGATTTTCCGGGAAGATCGGATTTTTCCAATCAATTTCCCAATCAATTTCACCAAATAGAGATTTGTAGACGTTCAAGAAACCATCATCAGAAAGAGCTATCGACAGTTCATCTCCTGACAAAAATTGGGAGAAATAGTATTGAAATGCAACAGAACCGGCATTGCTTTCCGGATTAATGTTTATCAAGTTGCCGGCAGAATCATAAAAAGAGGTTTGTACTCCTTCTCGCCAACCGTAATATCCATTATTCAAAGCGTTTGCTGCCCACGACAGGTGCTTCATAAGAGTTTTTCGGGCCGGATCCGTACTACCCAATGAGAGTGATGCCGGCACAGTTGGATCAGATATCGCGTGCAACTGGTATTCAAGGATCGCAAGAAGAACTTTAGGCGATATGGAATAATTATTTGCGGTATATATGAGGATCTCAGTCCCTGAAATCCTCCTTCCGCTTGCGGTTTCAACATATCGGCCCAACCATCCGGGAGTTTGAACCAGGAAATCCCGGGTATCAAAATCAGCCTGGGTCAAACTGAAAATAAAAAAGTTATCAGGAATAATCCTGAGATTTTTCGACCACGCGTTTTTTTGTCCCAGGTTAATGATCAATACCTTTCCAGGCGGTAGTGTTGAAATACCTGTATTGCTCAATTCCTGCATGTCTTGAGAAAGAATGGCACTACCAGGCACCTGAAATCGGGAAGCAAGTGCTGAAACCGTATCACCTGACTGAGTGGTGTAGGCATACTGCGTATCTGGTACTACCATATCGGCAACAGGAATTACCGGATCATTATTGATTGTTTGCTGCTGCCTGGCTGCAGCTGTTGCAGTCAATATTGGTGCGATGCCTGTATAAGGTCGATTGAATGGAAGATTGCACGCTGCTGTGAGAATGAAGACAGCCGCTCCCAGGGTGCCAAACCAGTGTCTTGAACTTCTCGGATAAAGTGACATACGCCTGCCTTTTCCTGTATTTTATTTGTATTGTATGCCAGACATGTATGCGATTAAACACGAAAAACCGTCACCTGGAAGCGACGGTTTTCTTAAATATTTGAGTGTAGCCGGCAGGAATGAAATCTACGATAACCTACTCGACTGTGACCGATTTAGCCAGATTCCTGGGTTGATCGACATCCAGTCCACGTATGGACGCAATATGGTAAGCCAACATCTGAAGCGGAATCACGGATAATACAGGGCTAAGCATCCAAGGCACCGCCGGTATCCAGAGGCAGTTGTCGGCATGTTGTTCGACATTCTTATCGCCTTCGGTGGCTACCGCAATCACTTTCCCGCCGCGGGCTTTCGCCTGCTCGATCTGGCTGACCATCTTCTCATACCATGGATCATTCGGTGCCAAAGCGATGACAGGCATTTCCTTATCGATGAGAGCAATGGGACCATGTTTCATTTCACCGGCGGGGTATCCCTCGGCGTGGATGTAGGAAATTTCTTTCAACTTCAGAGCACCCTCATACGCAATAGGCATATTGATGCCGCGTCCAAGATATAACGCGTTCTTTGAATCTTTTAGTTCATCGGCTAATTCAGCGACTTCAGATTCACGTTCAAGGCATCTACCGGCGAGGTCAGGTACCAGACGAAGATCATTAACCAGCTTTTTCCTTTGATCCACCGGTAATGTCCCTCTCAGATCAGCCAGCAGGATTGCCAGCATGTAAAGGTCAACCAGCGGTGCTGTAAACGCTTTGGTTGAAGCCACACCAATCTCCGGGCCAACCTGCATGGAAATATATCCATCCGCAACGCGCATAGCCTGGGACCCAATCGCATTAACGATGGACCAGGTGGTGGCACCTTTAAGCCTGCCTTCTTCCATTGCAGCCAGAGTATCAGCGGTTTCACCGGATTGACTGATCGCCAGTACCACGGTCCCAGGTTGAATTATGGGATCACGATACCGGAATTCGGACGCGATATCAACATCAACGGGGATACGTGCGATGCGTTCAATGAGGATCTTTCCCACCATCCCGGCATGCGCCGCGGTTCCACAGGCGGTGATAATGATTTTACTGATCTTGCGTGCCGTTTCGACAGACAAATTCAATTGAGGAAGCTGAATAATTCCCTTTTCAAAATCGACCCTGCCAGCCAGTGTGTCAGTCAAACTGCGAACCTGCTCATGGATTTCTTTTTGCATGAAATGACGAAATTCGCCTTTTTCTGCTGCCACCGGATCCCAGTTAATGGTCTGTATCGTGGGTGATACCGGTTTTCCATCTACGGTTTTTATGGTAACACCCTGCCGGGAAATGACGGCCATTTGCCGGGATTCCAGAAATGACATTCGATGGGTTTGATCCAGAATGGCTGGAATATCTGAGGCGACATACATCTCATTTTCGCCATACCCGATAACCACACCACCGGCATTTCCAATCCGGGCGGCGATGATCTTATCCGGCTCATCTGCAGAAAGAACCACTATCCCATGCGCTCCGCGGATCTGCTGCAATGTCTTTTGAACTGCTTCTTCCAAATTCCCTGTGGTGGTGATGTAGCGTTCAATCAGATGGACAATTGTTTCCGTATCTGTATCAGAATTGAAATTTACACCTTCCGCGGCAAGCTCCTCGTGTAATTCCTGGTAGTTTTCCACAATCCCGTTATGCACGATAACAACCCGACCGGTCGAACCGATGTGGGGATGTGCGTTTCGGGCATTGGGTTCTCCATGGGTAGCCCAACGGGTGTGCCCGATGCCAATCGAACCACTGATCGGTTCGCGGGTTACCAGGTTGTAAAGATTATCCAATTTTCCGGCATCCCGCCGGACTTCTATTTTCTTGTCATTATCTAAAACGGCGATTCCAGCGGAATCGTATCCCCGATATTCCAATTTCCTTAAACCATTCAAAATAATCGGAGTGGCATCTTTTCCGCCGATATAACCAACAATACCGCACATAGTATTCCTCCAAATGAGAATCGTATGGTGTAGTGGCAGCATCGTCTCATCTGTTCGATGTGACTTCAAGGCTGCGGGTGAATATTCAATTCGTGTTGGGAAATCAGAATTTCTTCTGGAGGGCATCCGCTGATCTGTCGATTTTCCCGGGTTCCCCCGGTTAACTTCATCTTGCGATGAAGAACCCTCTTCCTCGTCACCTGCCCGCTAAAGATCCCCCAATGCGTGCGCAGGCCATGCGCTTTATTTCCCTTTTAGTATTGATTATTTGACGTATAGGCGTTTCTCCTTTGTCCGCATTATACACGAATATTCAGAATCCTCCGTATAATTATCTCCACAATATTGGAGGTAATTATGATACTGATTGCCGAGATCAAGAGTGGTGATGGAAATGTTTTGAATGTAATGACTCTTCCCCCGAAAGAATTCAAGACTGGCTCAAAAGGATTTTATGCAAATGCCAAGATGGACCTGGATGGAAAACGATACCAGGTACAGATCCAGATGGTGGAAATTGGAAGCAAGAATCAAACACAGGAAGAATAGACAACCGAAATTTCTGAGTTTTGTATGAAAAAAGAAGAAACCGGAAAAAATCCCGGTTTCATTGCTTATGCCACTTCTTCTCTGGCTTTCTTACTCTGTTTGCCCCGGTCTTCCGTATTCAGGATCCGTTTGCGAATACGAAAAGCGACGGGAGTAACTTCAAGCAGTTCATCTTCTTCCAGGTACTCGATAGCCTCATCAAGGCTCATATTCCTGGGAGGAGTCAGGCGGATCTCAATATCCTTGTTGGACGAACGCATATTGGTCAGGTGTTTCTTTTTACACACATTTACGGATAAATCCCCGGGTTGGGCACGTTCGCCAACCACCATACCCTCATAAACATCCAGACCCGGTCCAACGAATAACGCACCACGTTCTTCGGCATATTTCAGACCGTATGTCGTGGTTTCACCTGTGTCCCAGGCAACTATGGAACCGGTGGCCCGGGTTGAAAATGCTCCCGTATAAGGTCCATATCCGTGGAACAAAGTGTTCATTATGCCATTTCCACGCGTGGCCGTCAGGAATTGATACCGGAAGCCTAGCAATCCACGGGTGGGAATCAGGTAAGTCAAACGGACTGTGTTCTCGTTGGTATTGATCATATCCAGCATCTTGCCACGACGTGTGCCAAGCATTTCGACCACAATGCCAACGGTTTCCTGGCTTGTTTCAATATGCAATTCTTCGTAGGGTTCCAGTTGTCTTCCGTCAGGTCCTTCTTTCATGATGACCTCGGGTTTTGAAACCTGGAATTCATACCCCTCACGGCGCATGGTTTCGATCAGGATGGCAAGATGAAGCTCACCACGACCGGATACTATGAACGTGTCAGCGCTATCTGTCTCATCAACGCGCAACGCGACATTGTTCCGCAATTCATTAACCAACCGTTCGCGAAGATTGCGGCTTGTACTCCATTTTCCCTCTCTACCTTTAAACGGAGAATTATTGACAGCGAATGTCATTTTTACGGTGGGTTCCTCCACCATGATTGGTGGCAAAGCAACTGGGTTTAATGCATCAGCCAGCGTTTCCCCAATCCCGATACCCTCCAGTCCGGCGATGGATATGATCTCTCCCGCTGAAGCTTCATCGATTGCTGCCTTTTCCAGACCCTGATGGGTATACAGGTATTTGATCTTTTCAGGGACAATTTCACCGTTGACCTTGATACGGGCAACATCCTGACCGGCACGTACTTTCCCGGCAAAAATGCGGCCAACAGCTGTAACACCCCGGTAATCATCATATCCCAGGTTGGTGACCAACATCTGGAAGGGTGCTTCTATATCAACTTCAGGAGCTGGTATGTGTTTAAGAATGGCTTGAAAAAGCGGTTGAAGGTCGCCTGTCAGTTCCTGGGAATCTCCAGCCTGTTGAG
This sequence comes from uncultured Leptolinea sp., assembly GCA_964424035.1. Lineage (GTDB taxonomy): Bacteria > Chloroflexota > Anaerolineae > Anaerolineales > Anaerolineaceae > Leptolinea. The sequence continues at coordinate 11,104 of CAYRHB010000029.1, read as the reverse complement.
TAATGGCGTTGGCATAGATAACCGGGAAATCAGCCTGTTCTTCATTGGCTCCAAGTTCAATGAACAGGTCAAATGTTGAATTTAGGGTCTTATCCGGTTCAGCATCCTTCCGGTCCATCTTGTTTATCACAACAATTGCTTTATGTCCCATCTCAAGGGCTTTTTTCAAAACAAAACGTGTTTGAGGCATCGGGCCTTCTGCGGCATCAACCAGCAGTAAAACACCATCAACCATATTCATAACACGTTCCACTTCACCGCCAAAATCGGCATGTCCCGGTGTGTCCACGATATTGATCTTGACGGGATTCCCTGTCTGGGGATCTGCAACAACAACGGATGTATTTTTGGCAAGGATTGTAATTCCGCGTTCTCTTTCCAGATCATTGGAATCCATGATCCGTTCCACAATTTGTTGATTCTCACGAAAAACCCTTGCCTGTTTTAATAGACCGTCAACAAGGGTGGTTTTTCCATGATCAACGTGCGCGATAATCGCAACGTTGCGAAGGTCTTCTCTTTTAATAAGCATACATCTCTCTTTCCCGACTTCTACCTGACAAAATAAATCGCGCCTTTGGCGCGACCGCATATTATATCGCTTTTCTTCAAACATGAATGGATGATTATAGATTGTGATTATAAATTGATAATAAAAAAGAAATCCATCCATTTCATGGATCGACGGTTACAATTTATAAATTCCATCTTTGTTATAATGAAACAAATCAGCGGGAGCTGAGGGGGATGACAGGAAAATAATGGATGCTGCGGGGAAGAGACCAACATTGTTGGCACCGAAGGGGCAAACCTGTGCTTCAGAAACGCAGGTGAATCTCTCAGGTAAAAAGGACCCTGTCGTAGTCTCCTCTGGAAAGGGTACGTTCACCGAAGGGGCAAGTTGATTTTCTCGACGAATCTCTCAGGTTTTAGACAGAGATGCACTGGCAATACCTGAAGTATGTTAAAACCCCAATTTTTTTAGGAGAAAAACCATGAATATCCCCAACGATTGCAAATTTGCAGCTTCAGATGAATGGGTAAAGCTTGAAGGCAATATAGCGACAATAGGTGTCAGTGATTTTGCTCAGGAGCAATTATCTGATGTGGTGTTTGTAGAAGTTATTGTTGCCATTGGTGATTCCGTGAATAAAGGGACAACCTGTGCAACCATAGAATCCGTAAAAGCGGCGGCAGATGTCAACCTGCCGATTTCCGGAAAAGTAGTTGCCATAAACGAAGAGCTTTCGAATACTCCGGAATTGGTAAATAGTGATCCTTATGGCAAAGCCTGGATGCTTAAACTTGAGGTTTCAGATCCATCTGAGATGGATGGTTTAATGAGCGCATCAGATTACGAAAAATTCCTCCAAGATCGGAGTCATTAATGTTCACCCCGCATACCAGCTCCGAACGGGATGAAATGCTCCGGGTGGTTGGTGTTCGATCAATTGAAGATCTTTTTAAAGCAGTTCCTGAGAAATACCGATATCCCAAGCTTGATCTGCCCGCTAGACGTACTGAGCTTGAAGTTACAACAGAATTGAATGATCTTGCCAGTGGCAATGGTTCAGTCAAGGAAATGATGTGTTTCCTGGGAGCGGGTGCTTACAATCATTACATTCCCACAGCAGTGGATGCTGTAATCAGCCGGGGGGAGTTTTTTACTGCATATACTCCCTACCAACCTGAAATATCCCAGGGAACTCTCCAGGCGATCTTTGAATATCAATCCTTGATCGCAAATCTGACAGGAATGGATGCCTGTAATGCTTCACATTATGATGGCGCGACTTCTGCCGCTGAAGCCGTAATTCTGGCTCACGCTCATTTCCGCGGAAAACGCCCGAATATTCTCCTATCCCCTGCCTTGCATCCACATTACTGTGAAACGATTCGCACGTATACGCAGGGATATGGTGATATTTCCATTCTGGGAGATCTGGGTGATGATCCTCTCGAGTCTCCGGAAAGTCTTATCTCTCAAATAGATATAAATACTGCCCTGGTACTTGTTCAGTATCCTGATTTCTTTGGCCGAATCTACGACTATACGAAAGTCAGTGAGGCTGCACATCAAAAAGGTGCGCTATTCGCAGTGAGTGTAAACCCCACAGCTCTTGGTCTGTTGAAACCACCCTCTGAATTTGGCGCAGATATTGTGGTTGGCGAAGGCCAACCTCTGGGAATTCCTCTTTCATTGGGAGGACCGTATCTGGGCCTTTTTGCCACGAAGAAAGACCTGATCCGGAAAATATCTGGACGGCTTGTCGGAGAAACGGTGGATCAGGATGGGAAACGTGGATATGTTCTTACACTGACTGCCCGTGAACAACATATCCGACGAGAGAAAGCCACATCCAATATCTGTTCAAACCAGGGATTGATCGCTCTGGCATCCTCCGTCTATCTCTCTCTCCTTGGAAAGCAGGGTTTGCAGAAGGTGGCAGAATTGTGCTACCAGAAGGCACATTACGCGGCTAATCAGATCTCATCGGTCAAAGGCTTCTCAGTAATGTCTGAGGATGCACCCTTTTTCCATGAGTTTATGGTGAAATGCCCGGTACCTGTCGACGAGATCAATGCTCATCTGATGGAACATGGAATTCTCGGTGGATATGATCTTGAAAGTGAGTTTCCCGCGCTGAAGAATACAATGCTTGTTGCTGTCACTGAGCTCTTATCCAGGGAAGATATTGACATCTTTGTTGATGTACTCAAGGAGATGTCCAATGACTGAAAAAACAATTTTTGAACTGTCATCCAAAGGTCGCACCGGTGTTCAATTTCCGGATGTGGATGTTCCATCAAGTCCATTACCTGAAAGTTTTCTTCGAAAGGATCTTCCACTGCCAGAATTGGCGGAGGTGGATGTAATCCGGCATTACACACATCTTTCTCATCTGAATTATTGTGTGGATGAGGGCTTCTATCCATTGGGATCCTGTACGATGAAATACAATCCGCGGGTGAATGAAGCCATGGCACGTTTACCGGGTTTTGCCTTCTGTCATCCACTTCAACCGATTGAGACTATCCAGGGTTCTCTGGTGATTATGTATAACCTGCAGGAAATGTTGAAGGAGATTGCAGGTTTTGCAGAAGTCACACTTCAGCCGGCAGCCGGTGCACAGGGTGAATTTACCGGAGTGATGATCATGCGGGCGTACCATCTATCCCGTGGGGATACAAAACGAACTCGTATGCTGATCCCGGATTCTGCTCATGGAACAAACCCGGCCAGTTCTGCCATGATCGGGTTCGATGTGATCGGAGTGCCCACAGATACCCGTGGAAATGTCGATCTAAAAGCCTTGAAAGATGTATGTGACGATACTGTTGCCGGTATCATGATCACCAACCCGAACACCCTTGGCCTGTTTGATGAAAATATTGTCGAAGTGATCAACATTGTTCATAAGGCCGGCGGTCTGGTCTATGGTGATGGCGCCAATATGAACGCGTTATTGGGCATTGTTCGTCCCGGTGACCTGGGTATTGACGTTATGCATTTCAATCTTCACAAGACTTTTTCTACACCTCACGGTGGTGGTGGACCAGGATCCGGCCCGGTGGGTGTCTGCGATACATTGAAGGAATTCCTCCCCGGTCCGCTTGTGTCCATCATCGAGGAAGGTAACGAAGAACTGCCTCCACTTTACGGTTTCAAATTTCCAGAGAAATCGATCGGTCGGGTTAAATCCTTCCATGGGCATTTTGGAATGCATATTCGCGCATATACCTACATCATGATGCAGGGAGCCGAAGGATTGCGCCAGATTGCCGAATTGGCTGTGTTGAATGCGAATTATTTGTTGTCGAAGCTAAAGGGAACATACAAATTACCTTTTAATCGTGTGTGTATGCATGAATTTGTTCTCGAAGGTGTGTTTGATGATGCTCCGGATATCCACGCATTGGATATTGCCAAGCGGTTGATGGACTATGACTTCCACCCACCCACGAATTATTTCCCACTAATTGTCCACGAAGCATTAATGATAGAACCGACCGAAACGGAAAATATGCAAACATTGGATGCCTTCAGCGATGCAATGTTGAAGATTGCGCGGGAAGCACATGAATCACCGGATTTGCTGAAATCCGCGCCGCATAAAACTCCCATTCGGAGGTTGGATGAAGTAAAGGCGGCAAAAGACCTGGTATTGTGTTGCTGGATACCTGAAAAAACCGAGTAGAATCGAGGGAGGCTGACACAACAGCCTCCCCCCTTTGAGAAGAGATCAAGGAGTTCAACATGGAATTGGATGGACTACATATCCTATTTCTTGTCGGTCCCGGTTTTGAGGACCTCGAATTCTGGGTACCTTTGATGCGCCTTCAGGAAGCTGGGGCGGATGTGGTTGTTGCTGGCATTTCCGGCGGGGAGACTTACCGGGGAAAGAATCATCTTTCGGCGACAGCGGATATCGGATTTGACGATGTGAATCCATTAGAATTCGATGGTATTGTCATCCCGGGTGGATGGGCCCCGGACAGGATTCGACGATACGATTCTGTGAAACGTTTCGTGGCAGATTTTTATCATCAGGAAAAAATCATTGGAATGATCTGTCATGCCGGACTGGTTGGAATAAGTGCCGGGATCGTCAGTGGATTGGAAGCCACGGGAAGTGAAGGCATTCATGATGATCTGGTAAATGCAGGAGCCATTTGGAAAGATCTTCCGGCTTTTCGTTCCCGCAATGTAGTATGGGGTCGTGTGGCTGCAGATCTACCGGATTTCTGTCGCGAGTTGATAAACGCGCTTAAAGAAAAGAAAAAATACATAAAGAAAAAGATCATAAATCAGTGATTGAAGCTAAAGATTTTTCAAATCGGGATAAATTCCCAGGTCTTACAGGTAATTTTTTTGATGTAGTTCTTCACAGGGCAATGGATATTGAGAAGATACCTGACGTTCTTTTCTTTTTACTTTTAACGTCCATTGCACTTCTCGGTCAGCCGGCTAATGGCTGGAAATGCCTTGGTTTGCTTTTCTTCTCGTGTTTTGACTGGATTTCCATATCAAACCTGAAAATACATAAACGATCATTTGGGGCTGCCAAACCTCAAGTATTACTTCTTACCCTTTTCCGGGTCATTCCTGTTTTGTTCTGGGGACCGATTGTATGGCTTCCGCTTCAACTGTTGGGATGTATATTGCAGATATACGCTTTCTGGGTGGAACCCTACCGCATTCATATTACCAAGGAAAATCTGGTGTCGGAAAAACTATCTCCGGGAACCAGGATTCGGATATTACATATTGGCGATCTTCATCTGGAACGGCTATCGGTTCGTGAGGAAAACCTGAACCATTTGATAAAGAAAATGGAACCGGATATGGTGCTTTTTTCAGGGGATTATCTATGTCTTTCATCCATTCGAGATCATAATGCCTGGAGCGATCTTAAGATAGTGCTTAAAGACTGGACTGCACCTCTGGGCGTATATGGTGTGACCGGGTCACCGGCGGTGGATCTCCCGGAAAATTTTCCCGGTTTATTGGATGGAACCCCTGTTCGATTATTGGATGATAAGGTAGCAGAAATTCACATTGATGAGGATAAATTACAAATAATCGGCGTAACGTGTACACACAAGCCTCATGAGGATTTTCCCCGGTTGAAAGAAATCATACCGAATTTGTCACCTGGCTTCCGGATACTATTGCATCATTCACCCGATCTGGCTCCCAATGCCTGCGAATTGGATATAGATTTGCATCTTGCCGGTCATACTCATGGAGGTCAGGTCTGTTTGCCTGTTATAGGACCGGTTTTTACCGGTTCTTTGTACGGATTGAAATTTAAATCTGGCCGATATTTATTAAAGAAGATGACACTTTATATAACCCGTGGGCTTGGGTTGGAAGGACTTTCAGCCCCTAGAGTGAGGTTCTTATGCCCACCGGAAGTTATTATGTGGGAAATATCCGGAAAACCGGAAATGAGAATAGAATAGAACAAGAATAGAGGATAAATGATGAATATCGGTGAGATAATGCCCCCGAAAACTATCGTTCTACAGCTGGTTGAATTGATTTCCAACCAGGAACCGGAACTGGTTTTCTTTTTTCCGGATGAAACTACCTTTACTATCCCTGTTGGGAAGAAGTTGGGAAATGTAACTGTAATTCCGGATCAAACCGGTGCCATAAAATATTACGTTTCACTTGGCACAAAACAGAAGACATCCAATGATGTTTTCCGGAAAGCGGCATCAGCGTTTGCTCGCTGGTGTTTAACCAACCCGGTTGGCTGTATTGGGCTTAAAATCGACCAGCCAGTTTTGAAAGAAGAACCTGAGATTGTTCGCGCCTTGCTTGAAGGCCTGTGCCTGGGTGGTTTTGAGTTCAATCGCCACAAAACCAGAGATGTGAAAAAAGCTGGCGTGGTTACAGTTCATATCCAAAGAAGTAGCTCCGTTGATCTGGAAGAATCAATTCAATATGCCACTGTGATCGGTGAAGCTGTGGATCTGGCGCGCGACTGGAGCCATGAACCTGCAAATATCATCAATCCCGAAGTATTGGAAGATCGAGCTCGGAGCCTGGCTGAAACATTTGGACTGGGTTTCAAGGTCATTCAATATGAGGATTTGGTCAAGTTGGGAGCCGGCGGAATCGCGGCAGTTGGCCGTGGCAGCCAGATAAAACCGAGATTGATCTTACTTGAATATAACGGTAATGGAACTGAAAATCCTACTGTTCTGGTTGGGAAGGCGATCACATTCGATACGGGCGGCTATTCCTTGAAAGGTGTGGATTACATCCAAGGCATGAAATATGATAAAGCTGGTGGTGTATCTGTAATGGCAGCCATAATGGCTGCTGCCCGTTTGAAACTCAAGGTGAATATAGTCGCGATTGTTCCAGCAGCAGAAAATATGATCTCTGGAGATTCTTATCGACCGGATGATATTCTTACGCTTCTTTCTGGAAAAAGCGTCGAGATTGCCTCCACAGATGCTGAAGGACGCCTGATACTGGCAGACGCATTATCCTATGCGCAAAAGGAATATAAACCCAAAGCAATCATGGATATTGCCACCCTGACAGGTGGTGTCCGCATTGCACTGGGTAAAGAACGGGCGGGCTTACTTTCCAATTCAGATACACTTGCAAATAAAATATTCTCAGCTGGTGAAGAAACCGGTGAAAAAGTCTGGCAATTACCCCTGGATGACGAGTATTTTGATCTGATCAAGAGCGATGATGCCGATATGAAAAACTCCGGTCCAAGGGAAGCTCAAACAATTGTGGGAGCCATATTTTTAAAACAGGCTGTCTCTGATGACATACCCTGGGCACACATTGATATTGCCGCAACCGGGGAAACAGAGACTGAAACGCCCTGGTCAGCTAAAGGCGCCAATGGATTTGGTGTCAGGCTTTTACTAAGCGCCATTGAGAAAATGATTGAATAATGGGTGAAAAAGTCCGGAGATTGTCCGGACTTTTCATTCTATCCAAGTTTTTGACTGATAAGTGGTAGTACCAAATCCAGTGCCTTTTGCAAACCGGCTGGATTTTTACCTCCAGCCTGGGCAAGGTTTGGACGACCGCCTCCGCTTCCTTCAATCTCTTTACTGATAGTCCGAACGATCTCACCCGCATTGACACCCCGTTTGACGAGATCATCGGTCACGGAAGCGATGAGAAGCGGACGCCCATCCAGAACACTACCAAGAACAACCACTCCACTGGAATGTTTTTCACGGAATTTGTCCGAAATACCTCTGAGCGTATCCGCATCTGCTGCTGGAATTTCAACGGCCAGGATGGCTGCTTCACCCAGCATGGCAACACCATCCAATTGGTTGTTGAAGGTCAAGGCAGCCATTTCCTGACGGACCTGGGAGGCTTCTTTGCGAGAATTTTCCAATTCCTCCATTATTATTTTTATTCGAGAAGGAACTTCATCTACCGGAGCGTTCAATAATAAAGCCGAATTTTTAATTTCACGGAACCTTTTCTGAATGAGATCATAGGCTTTCCGCCCCGTAACAGCTTCAATACGACGAATCCCGGCTGCAGCACTACCTTCACTGGCAATAAGAAAAGTTCCCAGATCTCCGGTTTCTGTTACATGTGTCCCACCGCAGAGTTCATAAGAAAAAGGATTTTCATCACCGATTGATATGGTCCTTACAACATCACCATATTTTTCACCAAAAAGTGCTGTTGCTCCTTCGGAAATGGCATCATTCAGATTCTTGGTCGCTGTTTTTAATGGATGGTTTTCCAAAATTTCTTCATTCACCAGACGTTCGATGGTCTCAAGTTGTTGTGAACTAATCGATTCTGGATGGGTAAAATCAAAACGCAACCGGTCGGGCGCTACCAACGAACCAGCCTGGCGGGCATGCTCGCCCAACACTAGATGCAGTTTCGAATGAAGAAGATGGGTTGCAGTATGGTTGCGCATGATATCCCACCTTCGTTCTGCATCCACTTTCGCAATGACAGAATCACCAACCTGTGGCTTCCCGTTTATTACTTTCCCGAAATGGCTAATGACTCCAGCCGCGGGCTTACGGGTGTCCAATATTTCAATTTCCCAGTCACCATTACCTGATGAGCGAAGGAATCCGGTATCGGAAACCTGACCTCCAGATTCAACATAGAAACAGGTTCGTGGAAGAATTATTTCAACTTCGTCACCTTCAACTGCCGAAGTTACCGATTCCCCGCTGTGAACAATTGCCAGGATCTTTCCCTCGACTTCGAACGTGGAATATGGGTCATATGCAACACCCTGCGGTCCAAGTTGTTTTGTTGATTGGAGGGTCTCTAAAATGTCACGGTAGACATCAACATCTTCACCACCCATTTTGCCGAATGCTTTCCCGGCTCCGGATGCAATCCTATGTTCCTCCATGGCTTGATGGAATCCATTTTCGTCCACGGTAAAACCCTGTTCGCGGACAATGTCACGGGTAATTTCAAGCGGAACTCCATGGGTAGCATACAGGTCAAATGCCAGAGCCCCATCGAGAAGATTTTTACCGGTTGAACGCAAATCTGCGAGATGTTCTTCCAGAACACTGAGACCAGATTCCACTGTCCGTTGGAAGCGTTCTTCTTCCCGTGTCAGATTTGTAATTATGGTCTTCCGGTTCTTTGCAAGATCAGGATAAGCAGACTGGTAATTATCAATTACTTTTTCCGCTATTTTAGAAAGGAAGGGTTCATTCAAACCGATCTTGCTTCCAAAACGCGAAGCACGCCGGATCACCATTCGGCAAATATAGTTGCGTCCGGTATTCCCGGGAACAACACCATCAGAAATCAGAAAGGTTGCGGCACGGGCATGGTCAGAAACGACCCTATATGGCGTAATATTTGCCACCCGTTGTTCGGCAGTATGTCCAGTGAGACGCTGGACTTCATCCATCATGGGTGAAAGCAGGTCGGTTTTGTAATTTGAATCAACGCCCTGCAAAACCGAGACAATACGTTCAAACCCCATCCCGGTATCAACGTGACGTGCTGGAAGAGGATCCAATTGTTTTGCATTGATACGATTGTATTGAATAAAAACAAGGTTCCACAATTCCATGAACCGTTTGCAATCACCATTAACGGAACAAACATGACCGGGAACATTTTTTTTGTCGCAATATTCGGGGCCAAGGTCAATGTGGATCTCACTACAGGGACCGCATGGACCGGTTTCGGCCATCTCCCAAAAATTTTCTTTCCGGCCAAAATATTGAACATGTTCAGGATTTATTCCAGGCTGCTTCCGCCAGAGTTCTGCTGCTTCTTCATCCGCAGGGATCTCACCTTTTTCATCTTTAAAACAGGTTGTCCAGAGTACGGATTTATCCAATCCCCATCTATCGGTCAACAATTCCCAGGCCCAACTGATTGCTTCGGGTTTGTAATAATCGCCGAATGACCAATTTCCCAGCATTTCAAAGAACGTGTGATGAGTATCATCCCTCCCAACATCATCCAAATCATTGTGTTTACCGGCAACCCGCATACATTTTTGAGAGTTGGTAGCCCGGCTATACGGTCGTTTGTCAGTCCCCAGAAAGACATCTTTGAATTGCACCATACCGGCATTGGTGAAAAGAAGAGTTTGGTCTCCTCCGGGAACAAGGGAAGATGATGGAACGAAGGTGTGGCCTTTATCAACAAAAAAATCGATAAAAGATTGGCGAATTTCAGCGCCGGTCATCTTTTTTACCATTCGGCAAAACCTCTGTAGGTATAGGATGATTTCAGTCTGATGATTATAAGCGATGAAGCCCCCGGTTTCAACAAACGGGGGCTTTCAACAGGTTCTGTTTATTAACGGGAGACAGCTAGCTTAACCATCTTTCCCCGTCCATCCAGTGTCACCCGGGCAAAATGAGGATGGATACGGTTTGCACTATTTACCGACTTGCTGATGGAAACAACCATTTTCCCGGAGCGTGCGCCCGGTTTGGATTTCATTTTAATTTCTGACGTAGGGCAATTATGACCCTTCCCGCTGCATTCCATGTGAATGCGACTGTAATGCATTTGTGCTGTGTTCAATCCGGGTAGATAGGGTTCAACAGCCTGTTTGATCTTGGCCAGGGTTTCTTCTCCCATTCGTTTTGGCAACTCAACTTCATGGTCTTTTGTACATACCGGGCAGGCTTGCGCCTGTAGAATTTCACGATGAATGGATTTGGGCTGGGGAGATCCGGTTCGCACGGTGGCAAATGGATTGCCGTACATGACAAACGAGATTAAAGTTTTTTGGTCTTCACCATCGAGATAACCCTGACGTTTCTGCATTTCCTGAATAAAGTCAATACGGGCATGATAAAAGGATTCTCCTGTAGCCATGCCGGCATCCAGATGCTGTAGAAAATAGTATCCAAGCAGGTCTGCCCCGATCAAAGGAGCAGAAACAGACCCATAGGATGTACAGGTTGAACCGACGACACAGGCAGAACCGGTAGCCAGAAATTTCAACGCAATGGAATCTTCCTCACCTTTTCCAGAGATATGTCCGCCATAGCAGGCTTCTGAATAAATGATCCCGTTTTCCTGGCTGGTCCGATATAGATCATCCGGTTTCATGGCAACCGGATAGTCTGGACCCTGGGTTGTCAC
>CAYRHB010000028.1:0-32287 GCA_964424035.1 uncultured Leptolinea sp. | reverse complement strand
AGGATTTTCTATAGTATAGAAGAACTCGTGTTCTATGTCAATAGGGAATTCGAATAGATTTTCTATTCCATGATGAACATCCGGAAAGACCAGCGTTTCCAAAAGCTTCCCCGTTTGGGGGAGGATTGCCCTCGACAGGCTCGGACAGCGGAATGGTGGGAAATTGGTCCGGTCTGAGCCAGTCAAAGCCCCACAGCTATTGCCCTCGACAGGCTCGGGCAACGGAATGGTTGTTGAACTTCCCGCCTTTATGAGGAATAATGGATATGGATCACATCGGTTGGATTCTCTCTTCCAGTGTATGGATTGAAAGGAGACGAAAACCCATGGAAAACGGAAACCTTGCAAAACTGCTGGAGCAATTGCAGGAAGAAATCAGAAACACAGACGTGGTGGATGAAAAGGGCGCGGGATTGCTGCGCGGCCTGGAAGAAGAAATCCACGCGTTACTGGAGAAGTCGAGAGTGGATTCCGACCTCATCCCCAAGACTGATTTTCAGCGGGTGGAAGATGCCTTCTTCCATTTTGAAGCCACCCATCCCAAACTGACCGCCCTGCTCTCCCGTCTGCTGGAATCGCTGAGCAACGCCGGGATTTGAGCAAATCCATCTGCCTGTCATATAATCAAAAATAGTCGGGGGATGAATCCGGCTGAGCATCAATGGAGCGATCTTTCTCTTTCCATTTAATGGAACATCTGGAAGAGAACTCCCATCAAACCACCAGAAACGGGTAGAATAGGATTCGCCCGATCCGGTATAGGAATCAACTTCCGGAAAGTCTGAATTAATCGCAGAAACAAAGGAATCAGGATGCTTAAAGGGACCCCTTCAGAGGGCGGTAAAAAAAACTACTCACTGGTCCGGATACACCGCAAGGAGATTGTGGCCCTTCTCAACCAGGACACATCGCATGCTCAAAAGGTGCTGGATGAGATGGCTGTTCCCACCTACCTGCACTGGAACCCGCTGATCGTCAGGTTCTTCTGGCAGCGCTACGAAATGATCTTGCGCATGGCACCACCCGACGAACATGACCATGTGCTGGAATTCGGCTGCGGACTCGGGATTTTCCTGCCAACCTTGTGCGCCTATACGAAACACGTGTACGCCATTGACCTGATTCCTTCCTTTGCCAAGATCTTATGCCAACAACGCCGCCTGGATGTAAAATTCCTTGAACGTCCGGAGGATGTCCCTGACCGGCAGTTGGATATCGTGATTGCCGCGGATGTCCTGGAGCATGTTGAAAAGCCACTGGACTTGTTTTCCCTGTTCAGGACCAAAATAAAACCGGGCGGTCGTTTGATCATGTCAGGGCCGACAGAAAATTTCATCTATAAAATTGGCCGTGTCCTGGCCGGGTTCGGGGACAAGGGCGAATACCACAAAAACAATATCATGAATCTGGAAAAGATCGCGAAGGATGCGGGCTTTATTCTGGAAGAAAAGACGACATTGCCGTTCAGAATACAACCGTACCTTTTCCATATTCTGGCATTTCGAAATCCCGGACAGGCGATAGATCAATAACCTTTTCGAATAAATGATTGCGGGGCATACCAGCAATCATTGCCGAAAAGAAAAGAGCCGCTCCATATGGACACGGCTCCTGCTTCATTTATTGCATTTCGATCAGTACGGCTCGTACAAGCAACCGTGACGCATAATTGCCTGTTCTACTATCATATCCCTGGCAAGTGAGCAGTGTCAGCCAGGAATTCTCTTCGTGTTTGAACGCTGCTTTAAAGTCATCCGGAGCCACCAGTAGAACATCCCTGACCTCATATATATATGCCTGACCGTATGAATGGATGATCACCCGGTCACCATATTTCAGATCTTTTAATCCATTGAATGGGCCCGGTTTTCCTTCTGAGTCAAATACATGGCCGGTGATGATACTGTTCCCGTTCCAGGTGGGAAAAGCAGATTCTTCCAGATATCCCAGGCTTGAACCCAGCCAGCTGACATCCCATTTACCCCTGGAAGCATACAGTCCGAGAATATTCGTTTTCAATCCCAATACCGGGATTTCCATATCCAATGAATCATACGTCTCATAAATCCCGGCCGGCATATCCGGAACGGGAGAACTCACACCGGGTGCGAAACCGGAGGCAGGGAGGACTTTCGCATCAATATCCGTACCGGCTCCCCGGCCGGAACGGGCAAAACGGTACCAGGTGGAAATATTGGAGGTTGCCACTGAAGCAGACGTTGTTTCATCAGTGAAGTCGCCGTCACCATCCGTGTCTGTAAGAGACGGGGAACTGTTGCTGACAAGGTTTAGCGCATCCGGCACAGTAACGCGGAATGTGATCACCACTTCATTGTCCGCCGTGGCTTCATCTGTCGCACCCCTATCCGGCCCGATCGTCCCGGCCCAGTAGACCTCATTTGTCGCGACAAGGTATGTGCACGCATCCGGATCTGTTGGTGAACGCACAGATAAACCCCGCTCTTCACACGTTAAACTACCCGTAACGTATGTAGTCCCGGTAGGGATCGTATCGCGGATCTGCGCGTCAATATTGGCCGAGTTGTGATCATTAATCCATACCATCCGCCATTCCAATAACGGCAGACCCGACGCGTCAAACACCTTGTAACCGGTCGGGGGATCAAACAGGTTGCCGAGGGTATCACAGGCTTCAACCACATTGGTATAACCCTGATCCGTGATGACCGTACCGACAGGAATACAGTTTTCGTATCCGCCGCTGCGTAATCCGGATGATGGCACCAGAACATCCACTGCGATAGTGCATGTATTTGATCCAATTGGCATTGCGCCGCCGGCAAGCACGATACTGGTTGTACCCGAATCTGCCGTAAGTGTACCTCCGCAGGTATTTGTCGCATTTGAGGGGGTTGCGATAACCAGTCCATATAACAGTGTATCTGTCAGCCCCAATCCGGTGAGCCCGATACCGATACCGATCTTTTCAACATCCAGATACAGCGTTGAAACACCACCGGGTGAAACCGGGTTGGGACTGAAATGCTTTTTCACACCCACACTGGAGAGGTTGGTCAGGGTGGCACTGGTCGGGTCGAGATTGGTCATACCTTCCCTTGTTGTGACCGACCCGGCCGGTATGGTGTTGATCAGGTTGCCGGTAACCTCCATCATCGCGCGAATGGTCAACTGGCATTGCGAATTTCCGGCCAGTGATCCACCGCTGAATGTAAATGACATTCTATCGGCTGCCGGCGTGATCGTTCCGCCGCATGTACCGGTTGTTGGATTGGGCGGAACAGCCAGTAGCATGTGAGTGGGCAATGTGTCAGTGAACGCGATCTCAGAAACCGGTGATGACTCCGTATTCACCAGCGTGATCGTCATCGTGGAAGCTGTATCGCCGGTCACCAGGATGGGGTCAAATTTCTTGTTGATCCGAAAGTCCGGCGAACCAACGGTAATATCGTCCGATGCGGCATGCCAGTTCTGGGTGGCTGTCGACCCGTTGATAATACCGGTCACGTCACCGATCTCAATCCGGTTGGTATATGTCGTTCCCGGAGGTGGAGCGGTTGTGCTGGTTCCCTGAACATCCACGGTAATCGTACATGATTCACGGGAGGCTAAAGATCCGTCGGTCAGGGTGATGGATTGCGCCCCTGTTGAGACTGTCCCGGTGCAGGTTGTAGACAGGTTCGATGGGGTGGCGATGATGATGCCATCATCAACAGATCCCGGAAGGAAATCTGTAAAGCTGATATTGGTTAAAGGTACGGTGTAGTTGTTGATCACCGTCAGTGTCAGCGTGGTGATTCCGTTTCGTCCGACAACACTGCTGGTAAACGCTTTTTCGATGGAAATATCCCGGACGGTAAAGGTGGCTGACACATCTCCGGCAATATTCCGGTTTTCAGTATTGGTAATATCAGCCGGATGGATGGTGTTCGTATGTGGTCCATATACATCCGTAACCACATTTACACGTATCCGGCATTGAGCTCCAGCGAGTATCGTACCACCGGTGATGGAAATACTGGAACTTCCGACTGCTGCCGTTACCGTCCCACCCCCACAACCGGTTTGTGTTACATTGGGTGTTGAATAAATAACCACACCAGTCGGCAAGTTATCCGTCAGTTCAAAATTGGTCAGGTCTGTATCACCGGGAGCGGTGATGGTAATTGTCATGCGATTGAACTCATTCGGTGCCACATTGCTGGAACTGAAGCTTTTCACCACCCCTAAACCCAGACCGGTATCGTAAACCGTCAATGTGTCACTCGCCGGTGCGCAGCCCGCGGTCCCTCCGTCAAATGTGATCTCACTGCATGAAACCGTATTCGGGTGGGAACCAACCACATTGGAAGTAACCCGTGCTGAAAAAACGCAGGTCCCGCCAGCCGGTATCACACCATTGTTTAAAGTCAGGCTTGCCGGGTTTGTATCAACAATATCACCGGAACAACCCCCACCGGATACACTGCTGAATCCTGCCACTACAGTCACATCCGGATCCATGGTATCGGTGAAATGTACATTGGTCAGTGGATTGACCGTGTCAGGATTTGTGATGGATATGGATAGGGTGCTGTAGCCTGTGCCCACCTGAAAGTTATCCGGCGAGAATTGTTTATCGATTTGAATATTTTCCACAACCAGGTCGTCTGAAACGTTGGATGGTATGGTTACCTGCTGATAGGTTGTCAGATCTGCCGGATGGATGATATTCGTGAAAGTGCCCGTGCTTTGGGTTTGCACATTTACCCGGATGGTGCAGGTAGCTCCGGGCGCGATGGTCGCATTCGTCAGGTGAATCGATCTGTCACCAACCGCTATCGGATTTAATGTGCCAGAACCGCAATTAGTCAATGAAGTGCTGGTATCACTCAATGTCATATAATTCGTTGGTGAAATTTCAGGCAAATCGTCCGTCAATGAAACCTGTGTCAGGGCAACATTTGAATCAGTATTCCGGATAGTGATCGTCAGCTGGCTTGTTTCGCCTTCATTTATGGTGTCAGGTGAAAAGCTCTTTCCAACAACCGGTGAAGACATGGGAAGGACAAGCAGTGTGATGCTGGCATCATATTCATATAGGGTTACCGAACCATTCAAGGTTACATCCCCATCAGTCAACCGGTGAATCTCATTCGTATGATTCCCCGGGGTAAATGATGTAACACTCACCGTGACCGAACAGATCCCCGGGTTTACAGGGTCGGTTGTACCGTCCGTGGTAGCATGGGTAAGTTGTATATAATCATTCCCCGCCGAAGCATCCAATGTATATGATCCGCCGCAACCTGTCACCATCGGATTGGGTGGGTCAACCACGATCAGGTCATCCGGCAAATGGTCAATCCAGTTGACCTCAGTCAGCTGGCTGACGTTGGGATTGAACACATTGATCGTTAACCGGGTTGTCTGTGAAGGGTAGATCGTATCCGGGTTGAAGATGCCATTAATCTGTGGAGGAGTGGTGGAACCTTGCGCCTGCACATCCTGCGGTCGCAGAATACCCATAACGCAAAACAGGATCACGCAAATTAAAAACAGGTTGCTGGATCGGCGGACAGTGTTGATCATGGATGCAATCCTTCCAAGAGGATCCGGTGTATTGAACCCCGATGATCGTAATAAATTCAATTTACTGGGATGGGAATATATGGAATATATCGGTTATTCGATGAAGGTTACCCCCACCAATGAACCCAATCTATTCAATGAAATTATATCAGAAATCTACTACTTTCTTAAAAATCCGATTAATGAATCAAGCCGGGATAGCTGAGATGATCAATTATCCCGGTCCGAAAATTTAGGTGAGTTCGGTCATGATTCCAGCTTTATCAACACGGCTCGAACCAACAACCTGGATATGTAATGTCCGGTATCTGGATCATAACCTTTGCAGGTCATCAATGTTATCCAGGGATATTCTTCATGTTTCAAAGCGGATTTCATGTCATCCGCAGGAATAGTCAACACTTCCCGTACTTCGAACCTGTATTTGTACCCATAGACATATACAAATACTGGGTCGCCATACCGCATTGTATGAAGGTCCAGGAATGGACCAGGAGTTCCATCAGATTTGTATACATGCCCGGTGATCAGGCTGTTCCCATTCCACGAGGGGAACGCCGTTTCTTCCAGGAAGGCAACATTGTCATCCAGCCATGAAATATCCCAGGAATTATCCTGCATGGACAGTCCGACAATATCGGTACGGATACCCAGGGATGGAATTTCCAATGTCAGGTCTGAATAGTCATGATACAAACCGTCCGGGATATCCGGTAATACGGTGATCACCCCTGGAGCAAAACCGGTTTCCGGCATGCCACCACGTTCTACAGCGACTATTCTCACATTCGCTGCAGAGACATCATTGGTGGTCAATTGGGGTGCAGAGGCGGAAGCCAGCACAACATTGTTTGCTCCACCCGGTGGCCGGCCCAGGTTGTTCACCCGGGTAACAATGATGATGGTATACAGGTCTGAAGGGGTAATGGTCCCAAAATCGATGGTGAAAACCTGTCCGGTGATCGTTACAGGAATTCCCCGTTCCGGATCTATTGTGATCTGGATGATGTCGAGGAAATCGGGCATCGTATCGGTTATCACAACATTCAATGCATCGGATGTTCCATTGTTGCCTACAGTAATGGTGAAGATCACAGTATCACCAATGCGGGCGTTTGCAGGAACTCCCTGTTTTGTTACGGCAGGATCGACAGTGACAGCCACACCTGTTAAATCTCCGAAGTCAACGTTGGATGTGGACCCGGATGTCAAAGTTACGCTTACGTGATCCAGAGTGGTGCTGGAATAGCCGGCCGGATTCGTTTCCGCTACCGAATAGACTCCGGCGGCAAGGTTGTTGAACAGGTATGATCCATCAGCCTCCGTCAATGTAGTTGCCACCAATGTGCCCGCAGCATCGTACAATTCCACTGTAACCCCCGCGAGAGGAGCTTCGAGCGTATCGCGCACACCGTTGCTGTCTGCATCCACATATACATGTCCGGTAATCCGATTGTTATTCACCGTGCCGCCCCGGTAATCGCCATAATCAACGATGGTGGTTCCACCGGGAGTGACAGTTACCGTTACCAGATTGGGCGTTGTGCTTACATATCCCAGAGGATCATTCTCAACCACCCGATATACACCGGGTAATAACAAACCGGAAGAGAAACTGCCATCGGCAGACGTAGTGACCGAGATAATCAGTGTGGCTCCAGTTTGATCGTAAATATCAATCGTGACTCCATCAAGTCCATTTTCACGGGGCAATTGCTGAGTCTGGTCCAAGTTTCGATCAAAGTAAACAACGCCAATGATCGAGCCAGGCATAATATCAGCACGGGCAGTATCTGGCGCAGAATCTACAGCAGCCGCACCGAAAAAGGCATGGCCGGATGCCGTATTGGTAATGCTCTGAAAAGTAATATCGGCAGCCTGAACAGTATAGTCAGCCGTGCAGGTGATCGTATCAAATGGGTCCAGGCTGGTCGGTACTGCCGGGCAGGTAACCGTGGTGTGGTCATCCGTCACAGTGAAGGGTGATGTAAGTGTTACATTTCCTGAATTGGTCAATTCATAGCTGTATGAAATAATATCCCCGTCCTGGACGTAAGGATTTCCTGACACAATGGTCTTGTCAATGGTCAGTTGAGGATCTTGAAGACTGATGGCGGTCGCTGTATCCGTGTTTGAATTGAGGCCACTCCCTCCAAACTGTCCATGGGCAGTGGCGATGTTTTGTACACTACCGACATTCATATCATTCAGCACAACCGTATAGGACCCGGTACAGGTTATAGACTGGGTAGGGTTCAACTCAGTCGGTGTCATCGGGCAGGTCACGGTAGTGTGGTCATCATCAACCGTGAACTCGCCGCTGGTTCCAGCCCCCTGAACAGTAACATTGCCGGTATTCGTGATCAGGTATTGATATTGGATCACCTGGCCAACAGCTGCATAATTGGCGAATGCCGTAATGGTCTTGTCCAGGGTCAGTTCCGGACTTTGTGTGGCGGTTGCAGTCTGTGAATCTGTATTTGTGTCAACCGGTGTCGAACCATATAACCCATGTCCGGTTGCCGTATTGGTTACACTGCCCGTGTTCATATCATTCAGAGTGACGGTGTACGTGGCCGTGCAGTCAATATGATCACCCGGGTCCAAACCAGCCGGTGTAGCCGGACAGGTCACCGTTGTGCGGTCATCCGTTACCGTAAACAAGCCGCCGATGCCATTACCGATCAAAGTAACATTTCCGGTATTGGTCAATCGATAGCTATACGCAATTGAGTTGCCAGTGCTGTTATATGGATTGCCAGAGACAATCGTTTTCACAAGCGATAACGCTGGATTGTTAACCAACAAGGAAACAGTATTGGATGTAGCTCCGGTTCCTCCTTCGTTGGAAATAATGGATGATGTGGTGTTTAACTTTGTTCCACTCGTTACTCCGGTCACATTGACCGAGATTGTGCATGTACCACCTCCCGCTATCGAGGCATTGCTTAGCGTAATGGTCGTGTCGCCCGGCGCCGGCGAAAATACCGGTACTGTGGATGCGCTGCATCCGGAAATTGTGGCAGCCGGGGTTGTTGATACCTGTAAACCTGATGCCAGGTCATCCGTAAACTCGATACCAGTCAAAATTGTGGATGCATTGTTATTGGCCAATGTAAAGGAGAGTACGGTATCTCCTCCGACCGAGATAATCGTGGGCGTGAATGCTTTTGTGATGGTTGGTGGAACAACCACGTCCAGGACAGCTGAAGCCGTGGTGCCGTTTCCACCATTCGTCGAAGTGACCGCGTTACTGGTATTCGTCCACGAACCTTGAAGAGAGGATGTCACAAGTACCGTGACGGTACAACTGGAACTTGGAAGGATCGTCCCTCCCGTCAGTGTTATCCGTGTTGAAGTAGTGGTAACCGAACCTCCGCATTGTGATGACAACGGAGCTTGAGCCACGGTCATATTTGCCGGCAAGTTATCAACAATCCCCACACCGGTCAGGGGAAGCACATTGGTGGCCGGATTTGTGATCGTGAAAGTCAATGTTGAAATTGTTCCCACGGGAATCACGGATGGGGAGAATACCTTGCTGACCAGCGGCGGACCCTGTCTGTAAACCGTCACACTGGCAGTATTTGATGTAACGGCAACACCGGCCAGATCAAGAGCTGTTGCATTCGCATTATTGACAACAGAACCCGCTGTAACATCGGCTGCCGTGACGGAATATGTTTTACTCGAACAGACGATATTCCCGCCGACCGGTAGAGTGGTTGGCGCGGAAGCTGAACAGACAAACGGGACACCTCCATTGATATGATCATCAGAAACCAGATAAGGAGGATACAACGTTACATTCCCGGTATTCGTTAAGGTGTAGTTATATGTGATTGTGTTGCCGGCTGCTGAAAAGTATGTGGTCGGTGTGCTTTTATTAATCCGGAGCGATGCCAGCCGTACAGTTACCGAGCTCTGATTTGACGGTACCACACTACCGCCGACCGCAGCATCCATGGCATTGGCTGTTGCAATATTGGTAATTGTCCGGTTCGTCACATCTGTATCTGTAACGGTATACGTGGCGTTACATGTGGTTGTATCTCCGGGATCAAGTGAGGCTGCCGCGCCGCATGTGAAAGGCGTTCCAACAGGAGAACCGATATGATCATCCGTTACGGTGAATGGCGCATAGAGGGTGACGTCGCCGGTATTGGTCAGAAGATAATCATACGAGACCAGTGAACCCGTGGATTGAAAGGATGTGTTGGTCGTCGATTTTGTTAATGAAAGGCCCG
This sequence comes from uncultured Leptolinea sp., assembly GCA_964424035.1. Taxonomy (GTDB): domain Bacteria; phylum Chloroflexota; class Anaerolineae; order Anaerolineales; family Anaerolineaceae; genus Leptolinea. The sequence continues at coordinate 22,490 of CAYRHB010000028.1, read as the reverse complement.
CACCGGCCACTGTGAGAGTATCATTTGCCGTATTACCCTGCCCTCCGTTTGTCGACGAGACATTCCCGCTGGTATTGGAATACGTTCCTCCGGAGGATGAAGTTACATTCACACTGACAGTGCAATCGCTGGAAGCCGGTATGGTGCCGCCGCTGAATGAAATGGTACCGCTGCCTGATGTGGGTGAAAACACAGGCGATCCGCAATTACTCGTGGATTCCCCCGTTGGGGTATCAACCACAAGACCCGTCGGGAAGACATCGGTGAAATTCACTCCTGTCAATGATGTTCCTGTGTTGGGATTGTTGATGGTGAATGTCAATACCGAAGTACCGCCAATGGCTATGGGATCCGGCGAAAATGTTTTTGTGATCGCCGGGGGAGAGACAACCTCCAGGGTGGCAGATGCGGTATTTCCAGTTCCGCCATTCGTTGATGTGACCGCATCGCTGGTATTCAGATAGCTGCCGCCCGAGGCAGATGTGACACTCACGATCACAGTACACGAGCTGTTAACAGCCAGCGTTCCACCACTTAATGTCACTGAACTGGCGGTACTCGTGACCAGACCCCCGCATTGATTCGGGTTGGGGACAGATGCAATGGTCAATCCCACCGGAAAAGTATCTGTAAAACCCACACCGGTTAATGGGATTGTATTTTCGATTGGATTGGATACAGTAAAGGTAAGGACCGAATTCTGTCCGGCGGCAATTGTTACCGGTGAAAAAGCCTTGCTTATGGCGGGCGGTGCAACAACCCGCAATGTGTCACAGGCCTCATCATGGTTGGATGCGCCCTCATCACTGTTCAGCCCATCAGCCGGGATACAGTTCAAATATTCACCCGGAGTGGTGGATGAGACATCTACAACAATATTGCAGGTGTCGCTGGCATCAATCGTTCCTCCGGTCAATGTAATCGAGTTGGTTCCGGGGTCATAATTGACAGTCCCGCCACACTGAGCCGCTGTTGGCGGTACAGGTACGGTAAGTCCGGTGGGAAGCACATCGGTGAAGCGCAATCCATTTAGCGCGAAATTGCCGGTATTTTGTAGAGTAAAGGTCAGTGTAGATGTTCCAGAGCCACTCGAAATGGGGTTCGGTCCAAAAGCTTTTGAGATACTGACTCCCGGTGTATTGGTCAATGAAGCTTCAGCGATCTGGGTATTTGAAGCGCCATTTGCCGTAGTTACCGCGCCGATACCCAGTGAGTTGGTCAGATTGCCGTTTACATTCATACCCACATTGACAGTGATATAACAGGAGCCACTGGCAGGAAGGCTTCCACCACTGTATGAAAATGAGATGGCCCCAGGTACTGCTGTTATCGTTCCACCACACGTCCCTGTATTGGGGTTGGGTGGATTGGCCACATACATTCCGCCACCTGTTCCCTGCGGCAGGTTGTCGGTGAACGATATTCCGGTCAGAGCGATTGACGATCCGTTGGTCAGGGTCACGCGCAAGGTTGAGGCGGAACCGCCAAAGACTGTTAATGGATCGAAACTTTTTGTGGCTTCAATGGATACGGCACCGATAGTCAGATCAGCAGAATCTGCTACTGTGTTGCTGACATTCGTGGTTGTGCCATGCAACGTGCCGGTTACAGAACCCACACCCAGTGTATTTCGATGGGTTTGGGCAGAACCCAACCCCACAACTTCCACATTGACAGTACAGGTTCCCGGAACTCCGGCGATCTGGGCCGGGATGTATCCACCCGTCAGTGAAATCGTATTCGAGCCATCAACTGCTGTTAAAGTTCCACCACAGGTATTGGTAATCACCGGTGAAGTATTCACAACCACCTGGTTGGGTGATGTTCCCGGCAAGGTGTCTGTAAAGGAAACAGAATCCATCTGGACTTCATTGATGTTCGTCAACTGGATGGTGAGGGTTGATACCCCGTTCGGACTTACACTGGTCGGATAGAAAGACTTTGCCACTGACAGACCGGCAACAACCAGGCTTCTGGAAACATTGCTGCCGATGTTGCGATTCTGGTCATTGGAAATATTCGCCGGTGAAATGGTATTTTCAAGCGTACCGACTACCGTTCCGGTAACATTAACCGCCAGCTGGCAATTTCTCCCGGCCGCGATGGAACCGCCGGTATATGTTAAGAGAGTATCTCCGGATACCGGAGAAAAAGTACCCCCAACACAATAGGTGGATGTTGTTGCATTGGGAACAGAAGCGACCTGCATACCCGCAGGCAGCGCATCGGATATGGAAAAATTGGTCAATGGAATATCAGACGGGGCTGTAATGGAGAGCGTCATCCGGGATACACCATTCACGGCAATGGTGGTCGGCGAGAAGGTCTTGGTTAATGACATCCCCAGGCCAGTCCCGTACACTGTGATATTTGTGTTGGTCGTCGTTACATTGGTCGTTCCCTGATCGGTATAGAGAGAATTCGCCGCGATCGAATTCGTGTACGTTGCCGCCGTGGAAGATGTGACCTGGAATGTGATCGTACATGTTCCCGGAGATGAATACGTTCCTGCCGGAACTGAGCCTCCGGTCAGGGTAACAGAACTGGCAGTCGATGTGACAGTTCCACCATTGCACTGGGGGGAAGCCGGTGTTCCATATACGGTCAAACCGGTTGGCAACGGATCAGTCAATTCAACACCTGTCAACGCCGTTGATGTTGAATTACGGATCGTCAGGGTGACAGTACTGGTTCCACCAACCTGGAAATTGGTCGGGCTGAAGGATTTATCCACCCGAACCGTCTGAACATTCAAGGGAGCGGATGCCGGATTGGTGTTGGTCACACCCTGTGTGGTCGATATGGCGCCCGCCGGGATGATGTTGTTGTAAATACTAGGAACAGTTGATCGCACGCTGACCACCACGGTACAGGTGGAAGAGACCGGGATTGATCCACCTGTTAAAGTTACCGATGATGGTGTATAGGTCACCGTGCCTCCGTTGCATTGTGGAGATGCCGGCGCGCTGTTTACTTCCAGGTTTGTGGGAAGGTTGTCTGTGAGATTCACTGAAGTCAGGGCAGAGACGGAATCATTATTCCGGATGGTTATTGTAAGGTTTACCGGTTGTGAAACATATACAGTGTTGCTGGAATAAGCCTTACTTAATGAAGGTGACTGGACCAGATTCACACCCAGTGTCGCGCTGGCAGAGGTCGTATTGGTGACACTAATTGTTCCGGTCGGGTCGGTCGCCACCAGTGTATTCTCAGGAATGGTGTTCACTTTGTTCCCTGGTACAGTGGACGTAACGCGAACAGTCACGGTACAGGATCCCGGGGTGGAGGCCACCTGGGCTGGTACCGTTCCGCCGATCAACGAGATGGTATTTCCGATTATGGATACTGTTCCACCACAGGTCGTCGTAGGATTGGCCGGAGAGGCAAAAAAGAGATTTTCCGGAAGGGTATCCACCCAGGCAGCCGGTGAAGAGGAAAGAGTCAGCACAAACGCGTTCGGGTTGTAAATATTGATACTGAGAGTTGATATCCCACCGGCGCTTATGGTTACCGGTGAAAATCCCTTGTTCATTTGTGCCGGTAACGTTGTACCCTGGGCTCTTACCGTACCTGTTAGATTAAAAATAAGAGTAATTGTAAGAAAAAATATGAGAAAGAAATTGCGTACCGGTGGTCTGATTACTGTTTTCACCAAAGAACTCCGAGATTATATTTTCAAACCTGTAAATACAAAAATCCCTCTGGAAAATCCGGATTATTCCACTGAATCAGAGTGATTTCCGGCTCTCTTTTAACAATAAGATTTCAAAAAGAACCTTCTAGATTATCTCATATTTCAATAAATGCGTAATTAATAAGCAATAAATAATCAATTTCTAAATATTTTGGGAAACGCTCCACATATCTCTCATTCGATAGCGGATGTTTGCAGGTTGTTTTTCATTATCGGCCAGAGTTGTGCCAGCAGCACGGCACCAAAAATCAAAACACATCCCAGTATCTGGACAGGTGTAAAGCGTTCCCCCAGGAAAAGGAAGCCGGAAAGGGCGGCAAAAACCGCTTCCATCGAAAGGATCAAGGCGGCATCGGCGGCCGGAGCATGCTGTTGACCCCAAACCTGCCCGGTGAAACCGACTGCCGTGGAGATGATCCCGGCATATGCCACTGCCATCCAGGCCTGCGATAAGCCGCCGAATGTCGGCAGTTCAAAGATCAAACCGGCTGTCAGGCTAAGGATGCCGGCAACATAATATTGGTTCAGGGTAAATTGGATGAAAATGATCTTTGGAGATAGTTTACTGATCAGGATCAGATGACAAGCCCACATAAACGCGCCGATCAGTTCCAGCAGGTCACCGGATGCCAGAGATAAACGGCCACCTGTACTCAGGAACAGTGTCCCGATCACAGCGATAACCGCCGCGATCCAGGTAATACCCGGGGCTGGTTTTCGGGTAATGATGGACATCAATATTGGTACGATAACCACATAAAGGCCTGTGATGAAGGCGGCATTCCCCGCAGTTGTTGTGGCAATCCCGGCTTGTTGAAGAGCACTGGCTGCGAAGAGGAAAGCTCCGGTGAGAATTGCCCACGGAAGCCACTTGCGTGGAACATTCATGCGCCGGACAAACGGCACCATGACCAAAGCGCCCACAACGTAACGTGCCGCTCCAAATACAAAGAACCCCACATGCTGCGAGCCGTATCGCTGAGCAACAAAACCGCCACCCCATACGGCTGCAACCAGTAATAATACAATATCCGCTTTTATCCGATCAGATCTACCAGCCATATATGTTACGAAATCTTTCCACAATCTCCTGATAATCAGGGGGTAGCAATTCCAAAGTCTTATCTCGAATGTCTTGCGGAACAGTTCTGTAGTATGCCTGGGCGATGCCCCCGGTGATACATGCCTGCGTATCGGCATCACCGCCCAGGGAGACAGCCAGGCGGATGCTCTCTTCGTAGGAATCCGATTCAAGAAAAGCCATGACCGCTTCCGGTACACTTCCCTGGCAGGTCACATCGAATTTATACCCGGGCCGGATGTCATCCAGTTTGCGTTCAAGATCGTATCCAAAACGGGTCTGAATTTCCGATTTAATCGTTTGTTTATCCGCCCTGTGAGCTGCCAGGAAGATCGCCAGGGCAACAGCCTGCGCCCCCTTTATACCTTCCGGATGATCATGGGTGATCGCAGCGCTTTCTCCAGCGGCGGTCAACACCGCGGCTTCAGTCTGATAGGCAAAACCCACCGGGCTGACCCGCATCGCGGAACCATTGCCAAAGCTGTTATAAGGCTTTACAGGTGTGGTATGCAGCCACTTTTTAAACCGTCCACCATACCCGGCATGGGGAAACCGCAGGCAGTGACCACGCAATTTGGACACGAAATCCCCTCCGGACAAAATGGCATCAGCCAGGGCAATGGTGCAAACTGTATCATCGGTGAAGCGCGAATATTGTGTAAATAGTTCAAATTCCACCGTTTTTACCGGGTGGAATTCGTATGTTGAGCCAATTACATCTCCCGCTATCGCGCCGATCATCAGAACCTTCCCAAAGATTCTGAAAATCATATCACAGATCAACTGTGACTATTTCATGAATAATGATCCGGATATTTTCATTTAAGAGTAACTAGTGTGCTACGCGGTTACGGCCGGATGTCTTTGCCGTATACATGATCTCGTCAGCTTTTTCCATGAGGATGTCAAAAGTGGAAATATCTTCATTAATGGCTGCTACACCAACACTGACTGTTACGGGAATATCGCCTGCCGGAGTTTCGATCGGTGTACTGCATATCACTTGCCGCAGGCGGTCTGCCACCTGAATGGCGCTATCCATTTCGGTTTCCGGCAGCAACACTACAAACTCATCTCCCCCGTAACGTCCAAGGATATCCACTTCCCGGACCGCCTTACGCCAGCGGTCTGCCATGGTGCGCAGCACATGGTCACCCACTGCGTGGCTGTAATTGTCATTGACCTCTTTAAATTTGTCGGTGTCAATCATTACGGCAGAAAGGCTACGGCCATAACGCCGTGCACGTTCAACTTCACGCCGTCCGAGTTCGAATAACCCGCGCCGGTTGTAAATATCTGTCAATTCATCAGTGATGGCGAATTGCTGGACTTCGGCATACAGGCGGGCATTTTCAATGGCAACGGCTGCCTGGTCGGCAAATGCCTGCAAGCGGTTGGCATGGGTCTGGTCATAGAAACCGGGTTGGGATGATTCAAGGTTCAGGAATCCAAAAACTTGACCCTTACTGCGCAACGGTGCAGAAGCAATGGATCGTGCCCAGTTAATGGCAGATTGTTGTTCAAGGGCGGCATATTCCTGAATATCGCCCACAGCCAGCGGCATACCGGTTGTATACATGCTGAGGAAATGCGATTCCTGGTTGACCGGTATCTGCAGGCTCATCATGTCCTCTTCAATACCCCGTTCCGCATAACCAATGGAGCGGACAATGTATGCCACATCAGACCAGATCATCATGACATTGGCAGCTTCGTTGGGAACGACTTCCCCTACATTCACCAGAATTCGATCCAGGACTTCATCAAAATTCAGCGTACTGGTTAAAGCCGAGGCAGTATCACGGAGCGCATTGGAGAGAATGGCTTCCTCTTTATAGCGGTTTATTTCAGGGATGATCCGGTTTTCGTTGAATGCTGCGAGCAGACAATCATCTTTCGTTGATTTTATGATCTCTACGTTGTAAGCTACAGATTCGCCATTCAGGTGTAAAAGATCAAACTGGACTCTGTATTCCCGGTTACCCGAGGTCATGGTTGCCAGTGATTCTACGGGGAACTTCTCATCATCTGCTTCCACCAAAATGTCAGACAGGGGTTTCCCGTTCAGATCCGCTGCCGGGTATCCGGTTGCTTCCAGCCATTTCCTGTTGGCGCGGATGATCCTTCCATGCATATCCAATTGGATCAACATAACAGGCGCCAGGTCAAACAAATTCTCCGAATCCGATTGTGCTGCTTCCACCAGCGTGATGAGTATGTATGACCTGCCCAGCGAATCCACTGTACTGGCAACCAGATTAAATGGTTTTATCCCGTCGGATGTATGCAGTTGTGCAGAACTGGTTGCCTTTTTTCTGTTCTTTCCAATCCGGGTAATTAGAGAGATGAATTGGTTGGCAATATCACCGTTTGAGTTTGAAAAAGTTTTCAGGCATTTTCGCTCGCCTATCCCCGGAAACAATTTGGAAAATACCGCGTTAGTGATGAGGACCTCGGTGGTTTCCGAAGATACCAGAATGGATGCCACGGGGAGTTCCATTAGGAACTGTCCATAGCTTTCCAGCTGGTTATAGCGTGTCACAGCCTGCAAGACGGTCTTTTTTAAATTCCGGCGGTCGACGGGTTTGTGAACGTACCCATAAGACGTCATCGATCTGTCTTGTGGCAAATCCTCTTCCGGTGATACCAGATAAATGATTGGTAAATCAAACTCTTCACGGAAAAGCCGGGATTTCTCCTTCTCATCCAGTTTCCCTTCCAAAGACAGGTCAACGAGCGCCACAGTGGGGCGTTTCTTGCCGGCTATTTCTTTGGCCTCTTCAAACGAGCAGGCAACCTCGGGTCGTTGAAACCCGATCTTTTCAGCCATTGTCACTATTTGATCAATGACCGCCCGCTCTTTTTCAATTAGAAGGATTTGAGGAAGTTCTTCCATATACTACCGTTTACAGCGTTTGCCGCTGTGCTGCCTTCCTTATTATCCATTACTGTTCTTTGACTCAGGATAATACCGGAATATTCAAATCAATCAGAAATATGCAAGGTTTAAGCCAAACCAGTCTGTTTCACCCATTTATTACGAATGGATTGTATAAATTATATGAATGTAATAGTTAATTTGAAAGAAATTTTTTGTAAATTATTGGTTATTTGTTTTTGAAATATGAATAAGTTTCGAGATGGTGTTTCGTGTGGCATTAAAAGCCAGCGGCGGCAATGACTGGAAAGAAAAGAAACCGGCTTCCATGGCATCATCACCGGCTTTCAGGGATCCTTCGGTTACATCGGCCTCAAAGATCAAAACAATATCTGCGCCATGAGGATGTTCCCTTCCATAATGGATATGGATCACATCTCCTGTCCGGACGGATAACCCGGTTTCTTCCAGACATTCCCTTGCGGCTGCCTCTGACGGTTCTTCACCGCCATCCATGAAACCGGCTGGCAATGACCAGTAACCCTGGAACGGCGGATTCACCCGTTGCACCAGGAGTATCTTTTCTTCCTGGATAACCGCCACGGCAACCGCCACCTTTGGGTCGGTAAAGTAGATCCACCCGCACCGGGGACATACCGGCCGTTCACGCCCGAATTTTTCTTCACGGGTTAATTCCGCGCCGCATTGAATACAATATTGAACTGTCGCCGGAATGTTCATTCCCGTATCACCCGCTTGAGGATCATACCAACTGCTGCCAGGAATACTGAGACTATCAACAGGATCCCGGCTATGGAAAAGCCTGTTGGAGAGGTCTTTCCATTTTCTTTTTCTTCTTCTTTGTCTTTGTCCTTATTCTCTTCTTGCGGTTGAATCCATGTGTCTACAACCGCGGGTGAAGGCGTCTGGTCCATGCCAGATTTGGCGCTGGTGGTGGTTTCAAGCCGGGGTATTGTGGTGGGTGTGGGCAGGACTGCCTTTTCGATCGTCTCACCTGTCCCGAAAGCGGGTGTGCCTGTTGGCAAACCTTCCATTGATGCAGATGGTGCAGAGAGCGAAAGGGTAGGCATAACAGCCTGTCCGACAGCATCCAGGGGTTCGGCAACCGCATTCCCGGTCACATATTCACTGGAGATACCTTCTTCCGCTTCAGTCCGGGGGAGCGCGGGTTCACTTTCCATGGCTGCGGATGGAGGAACCGCCATAAGACCCGGCTCATTGGGTAGGGTCTCATGCGTTGCAGAATCAACCAATTCCTGGCTTTCTTCGACAAATTCACCCGCTTGAACACCGGCAGACGCGGGAGGAGCCTGTCCGCTGCTGGTAACGGGGCTTTCATTTAAAGCTTCTACCACCGGGGCGCTTTCTTTTTGCATGGCAGCCGGTACAGTTCCAATGGTCATGGGTAGCATATCCATAAGAAGGAATACAAAGGCCAGAATGGCCGCTGCTACTGAACTAAAATTAACAGCCGGAACGAGCCAAAACCACCCGGGACGGCGTACCATCTCTTCGGTCAGGAAAAAATTACGCCGTCTCTTAATATCCGGCACAGACCGTAAGATTCCACGGGTCCTTGATAAGGACTGGCAGGCAGAACGGAATTCCGCATCGCTTGACAGGCGTGTTTCGATCAGCCTACTTTCTTCCGGTGTCACAGCACCATCCAGATAGGCTGAGAGAATTTCCCAATCCGTGCCGGTCAATCTGTCTTTCATTCAACTGCCTCATATTTCTGACGGAGGTTAAGGGGTAAAAGTTCCCAGAAACCTTCCAGGCAGTCACGCAGTTTTCGCCGTGCGCGAGCCAGCCGGCTTTTTACAGTCCCCATGGGTACGGATGTTATCCGGCTGATCTCTTCGTAATTCAGTTCTTCCACATCAGCCAGCACGGCTATCAACCGGAAATCCAGCGGCAGCTCCTGTAAACAATGTTGGATGGCTTTTTGCAGTTCCACCATCTCCATCTGTTGTGAAGGGGTGGGCGCCGGATCACGCAGCCAGAATTCCGAATCCATCCCTTCTTGTTCATCGGGATCCGTGTCTATGGAGACAACCGGCCGCCGTTTTTGCCGGCGGAGATCGTCATAGCAGGCATTGATTACGGTCCGTGTCAACCAGGATTTAAACGAACCGCCCCGGAATGAGCGCATTGACCGGAACGCAGATATAAATGCTTTTTGAGCGGCATCTTCAGCTGCATCGAAGGAACCCAGAATCCGAAATGCTGTATTAAAAATGCCATCCTGGTACAGGCTGATAAGTTGATTAAATGCGTCCAACTCTCCCGCACGGGCGGCAGTGATCAGCAGGGCTTCATCGACGCTATTTCCGGCCATTTTTCCTCATGCTAAAAACTTCCAATGAAGATTATAGCCCTTCCTATCATTGCACATCCGGTTTATCCAGGTTAGTTAACATTTTATTAAGACCAAATCATCAACCAATAAATGAGGTATTATATTGAAGAATTGTATTGTGGTTTTTCATTGATGGATTTACAGGAAGACTCGTTATGAAAACACTTCTTTTGATGCGGCACGCCAAATCAAGTTGGAAACATCCGGAGTTGCCGGATCAAGACCGTCCGTTGAACAAGCGCGGCGAAAAAGATGCCCCCCACATGGGCAAGTATCTGCGTGAAAAGAAACTGGTCCCCCAAATCATTCTGGCCTCTCCCGCCAAACGTGTTTCCCAGACGGTTGATGGAATGCTGGAAAAGATGAATTTCAAAGGCAAAGCGGAATATGTTGATTCCCTGTATCTGGCAGAACCATCATCCTACATTGCCACATTGCAGACTATAGATGATAAATTTGACAGGGTTTTGGTTGTCGGCCATAATCCGGGTCTTGAAGGATTGCTGCAAATATTGAGCGGAAAAGTGGAATCCCTCCCCACAGCCGCCATCGCCCAGTTGAAGCTCCCGATCGAGCACTGGGCTGATATTGGAGAAGGCACCCGTGGAGAACTGGTCGACAGAGTGAAACCAAGAGACCTTAAATAACCGGGGATTTGATCTCAAAGGCGGCAAACAGCCGCCTTTTTTATTACAATAAGAGACAAATCTTTTTTTGAGGGAAGAAATGTCCAACCTGGTATCCATCCAATCATCCGATCACGCTGAAAAAGTTGCCAATTCCTCATTGCCGGTCATCCTGGATTTTAGCGCCCAGTGGTGTTCCCCATGCAAACGCCTGGCACCCATCCTCGAAGACCTGGCATCCGAATGGGTGGAAAAAACCGTGATCTACACCGTGGATGCCGATTCCAATGCCGAACTGGTATCACTTTACGGGATCATGAGCCTGCCCACTCTGGTGCTGGTAAAAGGTGGAAAAGAAACCCACCGGTTGATCGGGTTGCAAACCAGAGAAAAATTGATGGCTGAATTCGGACCTCACTTGTAGAACAACAGGAAAACATAATGGAGAGTTCAAAAAAGGAAGCTCCCTTTGGTCAATGGCCCAGCCCTGTAACCGCCGCAGCCGCCGGGCAGAAGCTCCGATTGGAAGAAGTCCAATTCGATTCAACCGGCGCTTTTATTCTATGGGTTGAAGGCCGATCAGGAACCGGTGTTCTGGTCCGGCAGCAAAGCGGTAATGCCCGTTGTGATATCACCAGCCCTGAAATCTCCGTCCGCGGTGGTATTGGTTACGGCGGGGGAGAATTCACGACCCATAACGGGAAGGTCATCTTTGCAGAAAAAAATGGACGTTTGTTCAGCGTTATGCTTGATCACGGAAGTCCTTTCCCCATAACCCCGCCTTTCGGTTCCTTTGCCGATCCACAGGTATCTCCTGATGGTCAATGGGTTATGTGCGTTTTCTCTGATGGGAAAATGGATTTGCTTAGTCTTGTGGACAGCGCCGGCGGTGAATGGCCTCAACAACTCGTCAAAGGATCAGATTTTTATATGTCACCCCGCTGGCATCCGGGTGGAAAGATCATTGCGTGGATCGAATGGGACCACCCCAATATGCCCTGGGATGGTACCCGCCTGATGCTTGGCCGGTTGGAAGGAAATCCTCCCCGGTTGATTGATTCACATAGTGTGGCCGGTGATGATGACCGGCCTGTTTGCCAGCCTGAGTTCTCCTCAGATGGACGTTACCTGAGTTATCTGGTCTCAAATGGGGAATGGGAAGATCTGGTTCTACTGGAATTGCAGACCGGCGAATCCCGAGTGCTGGTCAAAGGTGATGGATTTCACCTGTCCCAGCCAGCCTGGGTTCAAGGATTACGCTATTACGGATGGTCCAATGAAAATGATGAGATCCTGTATGTCCGCAATGAAGGTGGATTTGCCTCTCTCTGGCGGGTATGTATTGAAGATGGTGAAACTACGCGGATTGAAACCGGTCCATACACGTGGTTAACTCAGTTGTCTGTATCACCGGTTGAAAAAGCCTGTGCCATGCTGGCATCAGCTCCGGGAATTCCTCCGCGGGTTATCCGCTGGGATGAATCCGGCCTGACCACAATCGCATACAGTGATAGCGAACGCCTCCCGGCGGATTTCTATCCGGCCATTGCCCCGCTGCAATGGAAAGCGCAGGATGGAAGTCCGGTTTTTGGAAATTTTTACCCGCCCACCAATCCCGGATATTTTGCCAATGGACTGCCTCCGGCCATCATTTACATTCACGGCGGCCCAACATCCGAGCAACCGGCAACTTTCAGTGCCGAAAGGTTGTATTTCACATCCCGGGGTTATGCCTGGTTGGATGTAAATTATCGGGGAAGCAGCGGATATGGACGCACATATTTACGAGCATTGCGCCAACACTGGGGAGAGTTTGATGTGGAAGACGCTGCCAGCGGTGCCCGGGCACTGATCGACAACGGACTGGCAGATCCGAAGAAATTGATCATCCGCGGAGGCAGTGCGGGCGGATATACGGTCTTGAATTCGCTTATTCATCACCCCGGCCTGTTCAAGGCGGGTATCTGCCTTTACGGGGTTAGCAACCTGTTTACGGTCGTACAGGACACGCATAAATTTGAAGCCCGCTACTCTGACAGCATGGTCGGTCCGCTGCCGGAAACAGCCGACAGGTACCATGCCTGGTCACCGGTTTTCCATGCCGGAAAGATACAGGATGCTATGGCCGTTTTCCAGGGAAGTATTGACAGGGTTGTGCCGCCATCGCAATCCGAAGAAATTGTAAATGCGCTTCGCAGCCGGGGTATTCCCCTCATATATAAAGTATATGAAGGTGAAGGACACGGATTCCGTAAACAGGAGACGCTGGCTGATTACTACTTTGAAGTGGAACGCTTCTTGCAACAATTTGTGCTATTCGCGGCATAATTTAGAAAAATCCGTGAAACGCACATTGCAACCCAATTCCTCAAGCCCGGACAACGGAGACGTATCCAGCATCATCCGTCCGGGCATTGCAGGGAAGGAAAGAGAGTAATCACGTTGATCAAAAAATCTGTCCTTCTTCTCCTGTTGATGCTTTTACTATTCAGCCTCACCGGGTGCGAAAGACCTTCAACCATTGCTCCTGTCGCCAAGGCTCTTACAAGCGCGCCAACAGTCAAGGTTGTAACACCAACACTCATGATTAAAACACCGGTCAAGGTCGCCACCCAGCCTTCCGGATTCCAGGAAATCCTCAGTGCCACTCAAACCGCCGTCGCCACTCTCCGGTCTGGAACGCTTACAGCCACCGCGGAAGCGACATTGTTGACCGGTACTCCGGGAACCGGAACACCTGATGTTATGAATGGTGCCGGTATCGGCACTCTGGGTGCAAACACCACACCCATGGCGCTTGGAACGATCTACCCGGAAACCGAAACTCCCACCCCACTGCCCGGTGTGACCGGCACACCCGGTGTTTCCGGAACCCAATCCACGCTGGATGGTACCTTTACCATCCCCACAGCCACCAAAATGGTGCCCAGTTTTTATATTCCCGGCGTACCCACTTTCGGTATTGAGAGTGTGGTCGGTGACGGCACTGTAACCATTATGACTTCGGAATTCCCCGCGAATTCCAAATATACGGTCTATATGGGACCGAACGGATCCCGCGGATATGGCGGTACACTGGTTGGCACTTTCGATACGAATGAAGGCGGGATCATGACCCTGGTATTCAATATTCCAGCCACATTGCGTGGATACTCGCCCATCGATATGCGCATTGAATTCCCTGATGGCCGCTACGCCTTCAATTTCTTCTATAACATAACCGCCAGTTAGGGAACCTTTTTATTCCCAGTCTTCCGGTTCAATGTGGACATACGCCCTGTCCACTTCAGGAAAGTCTTCCAGCCGCTCAATCACCCGGTCGCTTATTTCATGCACCTGATTGAGCGGCATGTTTCCATCCACGTTGATATGCATATCAACAACCAGTCGCGGTCCAATATATTCGGTGATGGCGTGATGCACCCGCAGGACACCGGGAACCGACCCGGCGGCTTCAACCAGCTGACTGCGTAACTCTTCAGAAGCCCCCGCGCCGGTGAGGAACCCCAGGTTCTCTTTTGCTGCCAGATAAGCAGCCCGGAAGATCCATAATGCCACCGCGATACCGGCGATGGGATCCGTTAATGGATGCATATACCGGGATCCGACTATCCCGATAAACGCTGCCAGTGAAGTCAGCACATCACTCAAATTATCCCTGGCGGTTGTCTCCAGTGTTGGGCTGTGGAGTTTTTTTGCCAGATCCCGAATCCAGACAAACATTCCGGCTTTTATTCCTGCCGCAATCAACAGTACCAGAACCGGTAATCCAATTTCAATGGATTTTCCGCCTTCAATGAACCGCCGGATGGAGGCTTCGGCAGCCGCATAACCGGCAAAAGCCATCGATATGGTGATCATCAAACCTACAAGCGGTTCAAACCGGCTGTGCCCCTGGGGATGGCTTTCATCCGCAGGACGCTGCGCCACCCAGAGCCCCAGTACCATGAGAATGGAATACAACACATCGGAAGCAGAGTTGGCCGCATCAGCCAACAGGGCAACCGACCCACTCAGTCCAGCCGCGATCCACTTGATAACCAGCAGGACGAAATTCCCGGCAATGGTGATTATCAGAGCAGTACGGTACTTTCTCTGTTCTTCCGGATCGGTTTTTTGAACACGGATCGATTGCATTTCCAACTCCTGATAAGTAACGGTCCCAAAAGCACTCCCGTTTACCTTAAGGTAACAGGGTGCACCTTTGAGACCGTCGATCAAGCATCAACGTGGCAGGCTGAGTGCTCCGCCTGTGAAATATCGCGATATCTTTTTATCCGATGAACTCTTCCATATTGGCAAGCAACGCATCCACATCGCTCATGGTGATCTCACCCATATGCGCGATCCGGAAGGTTTTTTCTTTCAATTCTCCATAACCATTGGCAATGCGCATTCCCTTGGTCATAAGGAACTTATTAAGGGCTGCGATGTCCAGGCCTTTGGTATTCTTGATGGTCGAAACCGTCTTGGAACGGGAACCTTCAGCCGCAAGCGGTTCCATACCGTGATCAATGGCCCAATTCTGGGTCCGTTTGGCCATAGCCGCGTGACGGGCAAAGCGGTTTTCCAACCCTTCCTCAAGGATCCGGTCCAACTGTACATCGAGAGCATAGATCAATGGCATCACCGGTGTCATGGGGGTTGAATCTTTCAAACGGTGTTTCTCCATGAGCACAAGATCGAAATACCATCCGCGATTGGAGACGGTTTCCGCCTTTTTCATCGCCCGGTCAGAAGCAGCAGCCAGTGAAAGACCCGGGGGAAGTGCCAGGCATTTTTGCGAAGATGTCAGGATAAAATCAATTCCCCAGGCATCCATCTCGATCTTGACCCCGCCCAATGAAGAAACGGCATCCACGAGTATCAGCGTATCCGGTGAAATCTCATGGATGACTTTGGCCATATCCTTGACCGGATTTTCCACGCCGGTGGATGTTTCATTGTGAACAATGGTTACAGCTTCGTATGATTTTTTCTTCAACGCCTCAGCCAACATTTCGGGGGTGATCGCCTGTCCCCAGGGAACCTCGATCCTGTCCGCCTGTTTCCCGTTGGCAATTGCACATTTATTCCATCGGTCACCAAAAGCGCCATTGACACAGGAAAGAACCTGTTCCTGTACAAGATTTCGCACACCAGCCTCTTGCATACCAGAGCCGGAGGAAGTACCCTGAAAAACACGGTACTGGGTAAAAAACAGTTTTTGAGCCTTTTCCGCTGTGTGGCGGAAAATTTCCTCAAAATCCTTGCTTCGATGCGGCATCATTGGCTTGGTCTGGGCAGCCAAAACCTCTGGAGCAACATCTACAGGTCCAGGAACAAACATTGGTGACATAGTATTCTCCTCTATAATAGGGTTGATTAGCGAAGAATAAACGATAAAATGACCAGAATTCCTACAAAGAAAATAACCTGGTAACCAATATTCTTAAGATCTTTTTTGACAAGGGTATAGTCGGGATTAAACTCAGTGCTTGGCCGTGATGTGCCGGGGCGTTTTCCGGTCGCAGCTGCGGGTGTAGATGTAAATGAAACCTGCCGTTTGGTATTTTTCGCCATCGTCTTTTTCCTGAAACACGTTTATGAATTTTTCAATATCGCAGAGATCACAATCCTCTGGTTATCGACCATATAAGGGTAACACGAAATCAGCGTAACAACAGAATCTGATGTGGGTGACATGACCTCAACCTGGGCAGGCTGTACGATCCGTTTCTGATCAACCACGTATGTATAGGTCCGCAGATTTGTGAACAGTGTAATCGTATCACCTGTCTGCAATTTGTCTAGGTCACGGAAGAGTTCTCCGAACACATCGTTGTGGGCTGAAAGGACGATATTTCCACTATCGCCGGGATTGGGAGTTCCAGCGTGCTGTCCGACACCTTTTTTCAATTGTTCCCACCCGTCCCCCTGGATAACCGGCGCATCCACCGATATGGCAGGTATCTGGATCCGCACAGCCTGTTCGGGACTGGCAGTTGGCAGTGGAATGGCTGCCAATGATTGCACCAACGGGCGTAGGTGGGCGGGGATCTCTTCTTCATTTGGTTGCGCGCCGCCGGGTGCGTTTGGCGGGGTATGACCTGATGGGAGGACCACTGCCCGGATGATGGCCGTTGGGGCCAGCGTCGGTTGCACCAGTGATTCGGCCACCTCACGGTTCAGGTCTCGCCATATCTTGATCCCGTTGAAAAGCACAAATATCAATCCGAGAACAGCGACAATTTCAATTCCCACCAGTAGGCGGTCCAACCAGATCTTGCGTCGGGGGACGGGGGCGGTAGATTCACGCACCTCGCCCGGTTCAGAGACAATACGTCCGGGTTGGTAGCCGGTCACGATGTTCGAACCCTGGGCAATCCGTCCGGTTCGGCGGTAGTACTCCAGCCGTTCACGCCTCGCTTCCATCCGCTTCCGGGAAAGAAGTGATTGCAATTCCTCAATTGAATAATCATCCTGGGGGTGATTTTGAGCCACCGGATACTCCGTTCAAATCAGATCAGGCGTGTAAACCGCAAAAATTATACATCAATCACCAGAGTCGGATTACCGGTTCCCTGCAGGATACAGGATTTTAAATTGCGGACATGTCCTGAGATCGGGGATGGATGTCACAGATTTGGATCAAATATATTAAAATGGAAGCACGTATATCCATGTATCTCAAAACAACGGGGATGCAAAATTAAGGATGACGGATTTATAAAAAGAATGGAAAAGAAAAAGAACTATCTGATTGATATGGACGGTGTACTGGTACGCGGCCGTACGCTTATTCCCGGGGCAGACACCTTTATTGAAAACCTGAAAGAACAGGATCATAAATTCCTGATTCTAACGAACAACCCGTTGTATACCCAGCGTGACCTGGCTCACCGGCTGAGCATTATCGGCCTGGAGATCCCGCCCGACCGGATCTTCACATCAGCCATGGCTACAGCTCTGTTCCTTCACAGCCAGAAACCCAATGGAACGGCATTCGCCCTGGGTGAAAGCGGCCTCACCCAGGCTCTGTATGACGTGGGGTATGTGCTGACCGATACAGAACCAGATTATGTCGTTCTGGGTGAAGTCAATAATTACAATATGGACCAATTCACCAAGGCCATCCGCCTTGTTGTTCAGGGAGCCGCATTCATCGCCACCAACCCGGATGCCAATGGTCCGGATGAAGCCGGTGTGGTTCCCGCCTGTGGTGCAATGGCAGCCCTGATCGAAAAAGCGAGTGGACGGACACCGTTCTTCATCGGAAAACCCAATCCACTGATGATGCGTACCGCCATGAATTACCTGGGAGTTCACTCGGAAAATACGGTGATGATCGGCGACCGCATGGATACGGATGTCGTGGCTGGAGTAATGGCCGGTCTTGAAACCATCCTGGTACTGTCAGGTGTGACCGGTGAACATACGTTGCACCGCTATCCATATCAACCGTCGCGCGTGGTAAATTCCATTGCGGACATAAAACCTGAATGTGAAGAATAACCCTGCCTCAAAGAAAAAAAAGGGGACGGGGATCCATCCTCCCTGTGATTTAATCCCGGGTATGTATTTACGAATGGTTTTTTGAAAAACACGGGATGTTATAATCGGTGCAATCTTTTGTGAAAGAGTCTATGAACATGTATCAATCCATGAAAATGAAACCGATCGTTTTTTTAATTCTGGTTCTGGTAGTTATTGCGGGTATGACCGGATGCTCTACTGTTCCATTCCTTGCAACCCCGACCGAAACAGCCACCATAACCCCCATACCTCCGACTGATACTCCGGAACCCACACCCACTCCGGTAACTCCCACCGCGACTCCGGCTCCCACTGAAACCTCGACGCCTACCGCCACCCCACTACCGCCGCTGGCTGTTGTTCCGGACGGGATCAATCCATTCAGCCTGACAAAGAAGTATTTTATAAGCCATGTGGATGGCCCCGCCGGGCCAGCATCCATGCCGGAATACGCACAGGCTGGAGCTGTTGACAAAAAGACTGGAACGATTAATTTCCCAATTTCCGCCGTGGAATGTACTCTGGTGCTCACCTTTAACCAACCCGTTCCGAGCGGGATGCAATTGCAGGTCTGGGACGCACGCCCGCAAGAACCATTCATCGTCTATGACATGTTGCCCAATCCCAATAATCCCAAAGAAGCCTATGCAGTCATGACCCATACCTATATTATCGATCCTCCAAAATGGTGGATGGATTACACGATTGTGGTCGTAACGGCGGATGGGAACGAAGTCTTCCGCGCGCCCATGCATGTACAGAAACCCCTGCCTGAAAAATGCTGGGATGATTCGTATCCTGATCCAATAACATTGTTCTGCCCCATCATGGATTCCTAAGGAATTCAGTAATGCCTGTCCGTGAAAACACCAAACAGGAAAGCCGGTACCTTTACGCCATCCTGATTACCACCATAATTCTTGCCGCCGAGATCATCGGCGGCATTTGGACTGGCAGCCTGGCGCTCCTTTCTGACAGTGCTCATGTTTTTACGGATGTCTTGGCCCTTCTAATCAGCTATGGAGCTTTCCGTCTGGCAAAAAGACCGGTGGATGACCGTCACACGTATGGATATCACCGGGTTGAAGTTTTTGCTGCAGTGATTAATGGTTTTTCACTGGCCGTGATCTGCGGCGGCATCTGGTGGGAAGCCGTGGAACGGTTTATCTCCCCCCAAGAGATTCTAGGACTCCCCATGCTGGCCATCGCAGCCATAGGACTGGCGGCAAACGTTCTGGTTGCAGTGGTTTTAAAACCCGGTCATACACACAGCCATGATCCTGTTCATACACATCAAAATGATGATATCAATTTACACAGCGCGTACTTACACGTGATCGGGGACGCACTATCTTCCGTTGGGGTGATCCTTGCAGGCCTGATCATCTGGTTGACCGGTGCGGCCTGGATCGATCCATTGGTCAGCATTCTTATCGGCATCATGATCGCCATCAGCAGTTACCGGGTTTTGCGCCGATCCATCCATATCCTCCTCGAAGGTACCCCTGAGGGGATCTCGATCTCTGACATAGCCGCTGCCATCAGCAGGATCGAAGGGGTGGCGGATGTTCATGACCTTCACATATGGAATATTGGATCCGGGCATATTTCCCTCAGCACGCATGTCACGCTAACCCCGGAAGGGTGTGGAAATCAACCCGGTATCCTTGACCACATCCGCCATTTGCTCCATGAAGATTTTTCACTGGAACACGTGACCATTCAGATCGAAATCGAGAGTTGTGGACAGGGAAGCCAGATCGCATCAAAATCGGCGGGATAAATTGAAAAAAGGACTTAACCTTCCATTACGCGTATTGATCCAAAAAATGATCTTTCCACTGGTTCTTGGCGGTTTGCTTTTTTCTGCCTGCGCCGCACCGGGAACCAGTCAAACACGGACCCCGGAAAAAACCGCTACCGAGCCTACGGGGACAGCCTCGCCCGCAATAACGCTGACAGCCACTCCGATACCTTCTGCCACGGTTCCGGTTGAACTATCGAAATTAAAAGGAATTGAAATTACGTTGATCCACCCCTGGTCCGGCACTACATCCGCCGAGCTGCGCCGGGTGATATCAGAATTCAACAATGAGAACATCTGGGGCATCAGGGTAATAGATATCCAGGGTGGAAGCGTAACAGAAACCGCGCGCGCTTTTACCGAAAGTATGGTTACCAGCGAGCGTATTGATGTAATCGCCATTTCACCTGAATACCTTGCCCGTTGGTTCGACGGTGGTTACACCGTGGATATCTCACCCTATCTTTCCAATTCAGAGTGGGGAATTCCAACCAAAGAAAAAGCCTCATATCTCTCCGGTGCATGGGAATCCAACATTAAGAATGACAAACAGATCGGCATACCTGCCCAGATCAACCTGCATTTCCTCGTATATAACAATACCTGGGCGAAGGAGCTCGGGTTTACCGAACCACCGGGTTCCCGGGACGAATTCATGAGCCAGGTCTGTGAGGCAGCCCGCAGCAACAACCAGGATTCAAAGCGTGACAATGACGGGACGGGGGGTTGGATCATAAATTCCAGCGCATCCACCCTGATTTCCTGGATATACACATTTGCCGGCGACCTTTCCAAAATTGAAGAACCGGAAACCGCCATCACGGCAGACGCAACCGGAGAAGCATTTACATACCTGCGAAGGTTATCGGAGAAAGGCTGTGCGTGGAGCAGCCGTGTGGCATCTCCATTTACCTACTTTGCCGGCCGTCAGACACTTTCATTCTCAGCCACTCTCCCCGATCTGTTGGAACTGGAACAGACTCTGAAATTTGGAGAAAACACAGATGAGTGGGGTATTCTTCCCTACCCTGATAGCGGATCCAAACCGCATATCTATGGCACCGGTCTGTCATACGGTATCGGGAAAACCGATAACGTACATGAGCTGGCTTCCTGGTTGTTCCTGCGTTGGTTGACACTTCCACGCAACCAGGCGCGCCTCGCTGAGGCATCCGGCACCATTCCACCAACTTCGGCAGCCGTCGAGTTGATGAGTTCATTCAGCTCAAAACATCCCTGGTGGGATGAGGCAAATGAAATGGCAAAGAATGCTGTCTTCATCCAGGCTTCACCGGACTGGCAAAAAGCCCGTACGGTTCTGGAGGATGGTTTCTGGCAAAGCATGCAACCCACACCAATGCCCATTCCCACTCTTCTCCATCAAATGGACGAGACCTTCAACGATTTCCCGGAATAAACCATGACAGAAACCATCATTTATACCGACGGCGCCTGCGATCCCAATCCCGGTCCCGGTGGCTGGTCGGCAGTATTTGTAGAGAACGGTATTAAGAAGAAGGTGTTGAGTGGCGGTGAAAAACCGACTACCAATAACCGGATGGAATTGACGGCAGCCCTGCGGGCACTTGAGAGTCTGCCTTCAGGCTCCCGGGCTGTCATTTATACCGACTCACAATATCTGATGCTGGGGATCACAAGCTGGCTCCCCAACTGGGTAAAACGTGGATGGAAGCGTCAGGGCGGCAGGCTGGCAAACGAAGACCTGTGGAAAGCCCTTCATAATCAGACCCGCCGCGTGGATGTAAAATGGAATTGGCTGCGCGGCCATGCGGGTACTCCCATGAATGAGCTGGCCGACAGGGAAGCCCGTAGAGCCATACCGAGATAGATTTCAAAAGAGGGCCAGTAAGGAGGGACCAATGCCCAGACCAACTACCCGTGAAGCGTTACTAAAAGAGATTTACCAGGAACGTGATAAATTGGAAGACCTGCTGGCAACCATTCCGCCGGATATGTTTGCCTCGAAACAGATCATGGGCGAATGGACAGCAAAGGATATCCTCAGCCATCTGATCGCCTGGGAGCAGATGGTCATCCTGTGGGTGAAAAGCGGGTATGAAGGCAGGATCATCCCGGTTCCGGCGGAAGGATTCAAGTGGAATGAATTACCCGCTTTGAATGACAAAATCTTTAGGGATCATAAAGATGATCCACCTGCCATGGTGATGAAAAGCTTTTCCGAGTCATACCACCAGATCCTTGATCTATTGACATCTCTTCCCGAACAGGATCTATTTACTCCCGGACTCCATAAGTGGCAAAACAAGAACACACTGGCTGCCTATTTCAAGTCATCCATGTCCAGTCATTACCTGTGGGCTCGCAAAGAAATTGTGAAGGGATTGAGATCCGTGGCA
The DNA here is from genome assembly GCA_964424035.1 of uncultured Leptolinea sp. GTDB lineage: Bacteria > Chloroflexota > Anaerolineae > Anaerolineales > Anaerolineaceae > Leptolinea. The sequence goes on along the minus strand of CAYRHB010000028.1, from coordinate 134 downwards.
AAGTAAAAAGACCCCGTTCAGGGTCTTTGAGGCGACGAGGGGATTTGTTGAGCGTCAGCGAAATACCGCGTCAGCGGCAAACCGAATAAAAAAAAGACCCCGGTTCAGGGTCTTTGAGGCGACGAGGGGATTTG
>CAYRHB010000027.1:26675-32582 GCA_964424035.1 uncultured Leptolinea sp. | reverse complement strand
GGGCCGCGGGACTATGGTGGAACTGGTTTCAGCAGTGGGTATTGTGGCGGCGCAGTCCATTGGTGAGCCGGGTACCCAGTTGACCCTGCGTACCTTCCATACCGGCGGTGTTGCTGCCGGAGGTGACATCACAACCGGTTTGCCCCGTGTGGAAGAACTGTTTGAAGCCCGCCGCCTGCCGAAAGGTGAAGCCGTTATTTCGCAGATATCCGGTGTGGTAAAGATCATCCAGTCCGATAAATACAGCGACCAGCGTGTTGTCCGCCTTGAAAATAGCGAAATGATCAGCGATGAGTATGAGATTCCTGAAGGTTGGGAAATTGCTGTAAAGGATGAGGACCAGGTTTCAGTGGCCGATACCCTTGCCAGAATGGGTGAAGCTGAGATAAAAGCTGAACATGCCGGTCGTATCCGCATTGAAGGTACGCGCGTGATCAACTCATACGAACAGCGTGAGTCTGAGGAATACGAGATCCCGAGCACTGCCCGCCTGTTGGTTAAAGAAGGCGATCATATCGGTGCCGGCGAACCATTGACGGAAGGTTCACTTAATCCACATATCATTCTACGGATTAAAGGCCGTGATGAGTGCATGAAGTATTTGCTGGTTGAAATCCAGAAAGTGTACCGGTCACAGGGCCAGAACATCAATGACAAACATTTTGAGGTTATTATCCGCAAGATGTTGGGTAAAGTACAGGTTGTCCGCCCGGGTGATACCAGATTCCTGCCCCAGGACCTGGTTGACCGTCTTGAGATCTACAAGACCAATGAGAAGATGCTGGCCGAGTCCAAGCAACCTGCCAAATACGTGGAGATCCTGCTGGGTGTAACCAAAGCATCCTTAAGCACGGATTCATTCCTCTCTGCATCATCTTTCCAGCATACAATCAAGGTTCTGGCCGGCGCTGCCATTGCTTCCACCGAAGACCCTTTGTTTGGCCTGAAAGAAAATGTCATTATTGGCAAACTGATCCCAGCTGGAACCGGATTCATTCATGGCCGGTTCACCGAGGAACACGGATTTGCCGTACCTGACGTTGAAGAAGATGTCCTGCCAACTGTTGAATAAAGACGGCGGTCATATATACTGAACGAAAGTGAGCCTGGAAACAGGCTCATTTTTTATGAACGATACACATTTTCACGTCAGGCTTGAATAATGATAAGCGATTAACCCATCGATTAAACCAAGCGTATCTGTTCCTTTGAAGGTTTTTGAATCACAAGATGCTGCCCATGCAAAATTGCGGGATGATTCCTGCCCGGTCATGGATGTGAGTTCGAATTTGACCTTCGGCAACCGATTTGTGAAAAGATCCTCATAAAATGTTTTAATTTCGGCATGTCCCTGGATGGTTTGACTGGCGGTAATATGGACTGCGTCCTCCGTGTACAACGCGGTTACTGAATCTGGGTTGTTGGTATTGAGCGCATTGATCAGTTTCTCAATAATCCCCACCGGTTTATCAGTGGGATAGGGGAAACAGGCAATTTGATTCCAAAGGTCAGGTAAATATTTCCGGCAGTAATCCCAGCTATAGAAATTGATAGCCGGAATATTAAGGGAGACAGCGGTTTCCAGAAATTCTTTCAGGTCATTGGCTGACGGTGTCCATCCCTGATTCCCGTATGCTGCCCCGGTAGCAAAAAAAGGCCGATATGGAGAGAGAGCCTGAAATTCTCGAAAGGCGCGTTGGAGTTGTGCTCCCGCATTATGCGCCTGTTCCCAGTATACCTGCGGCATATTGAAATCTGTTTTGTTGAGGAAATCCGACCAGGGAAATGTCATATGATAGGAAGGGAATCTAAAGGAACTCAATGCGACTGGCATGCTACCCAGATATCCCTTGAGGTCAGAAATATAGCGTCTGGCAGCCGTATCCATGCCGGACGCCTTGTATTCTGTTTCCGCGTCAATCACATAACCATCCAGTCCCAATTGACGGGCTCGACGACCGCCTATCCAGGCTTCACCATCCGGGTCGCCCCCATAGATGTAATGCCATCCCCAGCATTGAATATCAACGCTGTGCAGTGCTTTTATCAATGATGGAACGAGATCTTCACCGGTGGATGAGTTTACATTGTAATGGTTCACTCCATCTGCAATTTTGACTAGTACATGAGAAAGACCGGCAGATCGGGCGGCCGAAGCGATTGCATCAGGTTTTCCTCCTTCGCAATCACGAATTTTCCAGATGAAGAAACCCTTGCCGGTTAGCGTCATATCTGTTCGTTGTTATTATGCCGGTGAACCATCAGGATGTAGGGATCCCTCCAAATCCAACACGGGAGCGATGGACCGCATGGCCAGAATGACATTGTCAACATGCGGCCAGAGTTCCACTCCAAATGCTTCCGTATTGGCGGCAATCTCTTCCCGGTTAATGGCTGCAGCAAATGCCCTGTCCTTCCACTTCTTTTTGACCGACGATGCGGTCAGATCATACAAGGATCTCGACGGTCGAACCAGAGCAACCGCCGTGATCAATCCGGTCAATTCATCCACGGCAGCCAGACATTTTTCCATCGGATTTATGCGCTCTACTCCTTCGCCATGGCTGAGAATGGCATGGATAATTTCTTCTGGAACATCCAATTCCCGCAGAATGGGAGCACCGGCAGAGGGGTGTTCTTCCATGCTGGGATGGATTTCCCAATCAAAATCGTGCAATAAACCTGCCAGCCCCCATTCCTCAATATCCCCATCGAGTTCTTTGGCGTAATATCGCATGGCAGCCTCTACCGAAAGCATATGGTTGATAAGGCCATTATTCTTTACGTATTGTGTGACAATTTTTAATCCTTCATCGCGAGTAGTCATGTAGTTTGTTCCTCAATATCCTGTTCCATATCGTCACCATCCAGTGGATAGATTGGTTCGGGTTGACCAAGGATTGGTTCCGGTTTGCGAATATACAAATCAATAAACGCTGTCAGAGTTGCCGGTATTTCCCGTAACCGCCAGTAAATATATGTACCAAGTCGATAATTTCTCCGGTCAGCACTAATTCCAATAGTCTCCAAACCCAGTGCATCACATATAAATAAAGCCCTTGGTAGATGATAATCCTGGGTAACAAGCAAAGCTTCATTCACGCCAAAAATAGCCCGGGCACGATAACAGGTATCATATGTTCGCCGTCCGGCAAAATCGAGAACAATGGCTTCTTCGGGTACGCCCAGTTGCATGGCATATTTTTGCATGGCACCGGGTTCGTTATAGCTGAGCGTACTATTATCACCACTCATCAGTAACTTCTCTACCTTGCCGGCTTGATAAAGTTCAACTGCGGTTTGAACACGGTCGCGCAATACCGCGGATGGAGATCCATCACGATATAACCCGGCACCAAACACAATCGCTGTTTTTCCCTGTGGAGCGACTCCAAGTGGAAAGCGTTTTCCTGCCGATGAAAAATATGCAATTATGGCAGGGAGCAGACAGAGTGCGATTAATAGTAATAATCCAGTCAAAATAACTTTTCTTTTCGAATATTTTTTCACTATGGGCATAAATTCTACCATGCCAGTCGGTTTATTAAAACCATGCAACAAGTTATTCTCAAATACGTAAAATAGTATATACAGGTAAGGATGAAAAGATGAAAACTCACCAGTTCTTCGGTTTATTGATCTTTATTCTGATCGTTATTCTTTTATCCGGCGCTGGATTGTTTTATTTTATCAGCCAGCAGGTCGCTGATATTGAAGCCAGAACAGTCGGCCCCATACAACAGATTAATCATGAGATGGCTACACGGGTTGCCCGCATTTTAGAGCCAACCCCAACGATCATACCTGATCCCGTCAGCATTATCCATGAAGTCCGCTCGCTGGCACGATTGGAGACCATTCAATATTCCGTCGAGAAGGTCATCAGGGCTGATTCCGGCAGGGAAGATCTAAAAACCCTGTTCGGCGATAGATTACTGTTTGTTGCCCATGGTGAAGTCATTGCCGGAGTGGACCTTGGAAAATTAAAGGTAGAGGATGTCATCCTTGATGGAGATGTTGTATCCATTCGATTACCAGAGACTGAAGTTCTGGTGTACCGGTTGGATAATGATAAATCCTATGTATATGACCGTCAGACAGGATTGTTAATCAGACCAGACACCCAACTGGAAACGCTGGCACGCCAGGTCGCGGAAGATGAAATTTATAAAACTGCGGTTGATGATGGAATACTCACACAGGCAAAATTGAACGCAGAAAATTTTATTGACAGGTTGATCCGCTCCCTGGGATATGAAGAGGTAATATTTATAAACTCTGATACACCTGATTAACAGGGTGTAGAGTAACTGGATGTGCTGTAGATTCCAAACAGGCGAACACCTTTTATGCTAGAATGTAGCTCCCATGGAAAAAGAACGGTTCTATTTAACACAACCTCAAGCTTCAGTCGAAGTTTATTTAAATGATAATCGCGTGATCCGGGGTGATCGGGGAAAAGAAATTGTGCATTTCCTTAAGGCGCTTCCGGAATGGGATAACCCTCCCATAGTCGGTGCCATCATCAATGGAGAACTGCGGGAATTAACGTATCCGATAGGCATCGATTCACGTGTAACACCGGTTACCATGGCCGATTCGGATGGCGCCCGAATATACCGGCGTTCACTTACATTCCTGCTTGAAGGGGCTTTTGAGGATCTCTACCCGGATTGGCGGTTGACAATCGACCATTCAGTTTCATCTGGCGGGTTCTTCTGCCAGGTTCTCGAGAACGGGCAGCCAATGGAAATTGACCTCAAGAGCCTGAAAGACCATATGAAGGAGTTGGTCGATCAAGATATTCCATTCACGCGAAAACAAGTACCGCTTTCAGAGGCCATTCAGTATTTTAAGGAACATGGAAACGAAGACAAAGTCCGTTTATTGAAATACCGGCAGAAAGACAAACTGGTACTCTATAACCTGGATAGCCATCGTGATTATCATCATGGCTATATGGTTCCATCTACCGGTTATTTACGCTGGTTCGACATTTCCCCACTGGGTGAAGGCTTCATTCTGCAATTTCCACAGCGGAAGGCTCCCACAAAATTATTGCCCATGCCTGCATACCCCAAATTATTGACCACGTTCCAGCGCTATGGACGATGGTTGAGCCGGCTGGGGATTGAATCTGTTGGCGCACTAAATGATTCCATCAGTTCCGGGCGAATTCGAGAGGTTATTCTTGTTTCCGAAGCATTGCATGAGCAACAGATCGCAGAATTAGCGGAATCAATTGTCAACCATTCCAATCAAATCCGGATCGTTATGATCGCCGGACCATCATCTTCTGGAAAAACAACATTCTCAAAACGGTTGTCCATCCAACTTTTGGCTCATGGAATTCTGCCGTTCCCGGTTGAGATAGACAATTATTTTGTTGATAGGGAAAAAACACCCAAAGATAAGAACGGAGAATTTGATTTCGAATCTCTGGGAGCGGTGAATACGCAGCTATTCAGTGAACACCTGAAGAAACTAATTGCCGGAGAGGAAATTCAAATGCCCCGGTATAACTTCAAATCCGGGCTTTCGGAGGTTGGGGAAGTAGCCCGGTTGAACAAGGATCAGATTGTCATTCTTGAAGGTATCCATGGCCTCAACCCCGGTTTGGTTCCCAGCCTGTCTCAGGATCAAACATATAAGATCTATGTTTCCTGTCTGACCCAGCTGAATCTGGACAGGCATAACCGGATATCCACCACTGATTCCCGAATGTTACGCCGTATAGTCCGTGATGCTGCAGAACGTGGGTACACCGCACAGCAGACCATTCAACGCTGGGAGTCGGTCCGGCGGGGAGAAAAATTGCACATATTCCCCTGGCAGGAAAACGCCGATGATATGTTCAATTCGGCTCTGTCGTACGAACTGTCTGCATTAAAACCACTGGCAGAACCA
>CAYRHB010000027.1:0-26665 GCA_964424035.1 uncultured Leptolinea sp. | reverse complement strand
ACCACTGCTTCGGCAGGTCCCCTTTGGAGTTCCGGAATACATTGAAGCAAAAAGATTGCTTGCTTTCCTCGACTGGTTTATGCCTGTTGATTCCAGCCTCATACCGGATAATTCCCTTTTACGAGAGTTCATTGGTGGATCAATCCTCAAGAACTTTAAGTTGTGGGAAAATCCGGCAATGGATGAATTGAATTATTAAATTAGAAAGCGGTTGGCAGAAAAAGTAAGCCAACCGCTTTTCTTGATACAAAAAAGAAGATTACTTCAGGTGCAACTTGAAGACATTCCCCAACCGGCCGATTCCTTCATTGATTGTTTCGGGATTAGAGAAGGAGAAATTCAAGCGCATGGTATTCTCTCCACCACCAACCGGGTGAAAAGAACCACCGGGAACATAGGCAACATTTTCCTTAAGAGCTTCTTTCATCAGCTCGGCTGCATCATTACCTTTCGGTAACGTAACCCACAGGAAGAGACCTCCTTCCGGGTGAGTCCAGCTGATACTCTTGGGACAATGCTCTTCCAATGCGTCCAGCATGACATCCCTACGCTCATTGTAGACACTGCGAATTACTTTAACATGTTCTTCGATGAAGCCATCTTTGCCTACTTCATAAGCGATCATCTGGTTAAAAGTAGACGTGTTGAGGTCAACACCCTGTTTGGCCTGGGCAAGTTTTGTCATGACATCAACAGGACCAATCACCCACGCCAGACGAATACCCGGAGCGAGTATTTTTGAGAAAGTACTCAGATAAACCACGTTACCGTTATATTGACCTTTATCCTGCCCGCGCATTTCGGAATCAAGCTGGGTCAAGGTTGGCAGGTCATCACCTTCATAGCGAAGTTTTCCATAAGGGTCATCTTCTATGATCGGGATACCATACTTATCAGCCAATTCAACCACTTTTTTACGGCGTTCAAGAGAGAAAGATATGCCAGTTGGATTTTGAAAGTTGGGAAGGGCATATAAGAATTTGGGATTCTTCTTTAATCCTTCTTCAAGACTATCCGGTAACATCCCGTATTTGTCTGATTGCACGGGAATATAATCGCATTCATAAGCATTCCAGGCTTGAAGGGCACCCAGATATGTGGGATTCTCGACAAGAATTTTGTCACCCGGATCGATGAAAACTTTACCGATAAGGTCCAGGGCTTGCTGAGACCCCGATGTGATCAACAAATTATCCCGGTCACAGGAAAGACCATTCTTAACAGCATCGGCTGCCAGCATATCACGCAAAGGGTTATACCCTTCGGTAGTGCCATATTGCAGGGCTTTTTCACTGAAGTCTTTCAAAATCCGGTCACAGGCTTTATTCACCTGTTCAACGGGAAAAATCTCCGGTGCTGGCATGCCGCCACCAAATGAGATCACATTTGGTTGTTCTGTCAGTTTTAATAGTTCACGAATGGCGGATCCTTTCATCCGCTGAGTACGATGAGCCAGACGGCTATTCCATGTGGGTTGCATTCCTACTCCTTACGTATGATGAAATTATGCGGTCAATTTCGGAAAACGGCTGACAACGATCGCCTGTGAAGGCAATGCTACTTTGTCACCTGTTTTGATGGAGCCAATATCCTGGGTTGGTAAATTGTGGGCGGATTGGTAAATGAATATTGGCGTATTCTCTATAGCTGATTTTAATTCAATAAACGCCTGTCCGGTGTAGTAACCTTCACTATCAACCGCACAACTGGTTATCTCGCCGATCACGCGCCCTTTTTTGTCTACAACCGGGTCTCCATTGTGAGCCACACGAATTCCCTTTTCAAGGAAACGGAAGCGCACAACGACACCCGTACGGTCTTTCTCCTTGTTTGCATACTCGTCCCGGCCGATGAACCAGGGTTTATAGATTTTGACATAAGAACCGAACCCGGCTTCGCCGACAGAGAAATTTCGTTCTCCGCCCATCTCATGACCGTACAGGGGAAGGCCGGCTTCTGTGCGAAGAGAATCCCTGGCGCCAAGACCGCAGGGTTTGATCCCCATCAGTTGACCGGCTTCAAGAAGCTTGTTCCACAATTCCTCTGATTTTTCCGGATGGACAAAAAGTTCAAATGCCATCTTTTCACCCGTATAACCTGTTCGGGACACTACCAGATCAAGACCCCCCAGGGTCGCTTCACACAGTTGTGTACGTTTGAGTGATTTGATCCTGGTTTCTGTGGCTTTGTCTGTTCCCAGCATGAGCAGGATATCGCGGGATTTGGGACCCTGAAGGGCAATGTCCACCCGCATATCTTTCCCTTCCTTTTGATCCCGCAAGTTACGCAGTATGACATTGCGCCCGATCACTTTGACCCAGGGGCGGGCAGTATCCACAGAAACCTTACCTTCACGCACCGCATTTAACCAGGCCCAATCTTTATCATCATTCGACGCGTTGACCACAACCAGATATTTATCGGCTGAACGATGGTAAACCAGAGTGTCATCAATCACGTTTGATTTTGGATCAAGGAAATGCGTATAGCATGATTCACCCACTTCAAGAGCGCTGATATCATTCGCGCAAACACAGTCGAGGAAGAGGGGTGCATCCGGACCTTCAGCCTGGTAAACCCCCATATGTGAAACATCAAACAAACCGGCTGCCTGGCGGGTTGCGAGATGTTCTTCAATTACGCCGCTATACCATACAGGCATATCCCAACCGGCAAAAGGAACCATTTTAGCGCCCATTTTCCGGTGGGTTTCGTTCAGAGCCGTTTTCTTTACGGGACCTTCTCCGGGCTCCTTCCATACAAATTCCGGCAAGGCGGATTGGGGAGTGGTTTCCAGACCGGGGGCGTATGGTTTATTCACCCAGACGGCTTCACCCGGCGCAGAAATGACGGGAGCCAGGGATGAATACCGCACAGTCACAGGACCGGCAAACCTGCGGGTAACATCGGGATCGAATGAGATATACCCGTCTGACAGATCTCGCAACCAGGCTGCAGCCAGGGGAGCGGATTCTACCGGAAGACTCAGCAGGAAATGACTGGCAGTGACACGGGTCAGAATGCCTTTGATAGTTTCCCCATTTGCCAGGAACTGGCACTGGGACGATTTACCATCTTGCAGGGAATCGATGTCGCAGGTGAAAACGTAATGAGCAAAATTCAGGATTTTGTCACCGATGAGGTCCAAAGCCGACCAGTCGTCTTTGGAAGGGGCAGGGTCATCCAGGTAATAGAAATGCGGATATCCGGATTTTTCCACGTCCATATCGGTTCCTGCGGCATTTGCCAGCTCGCGAACCCTGATCTTTGCGTTTTCCAGCACGGTGAAATCGATCTTCGCTCTGGATTGCAATCCCTGCCGGGTTTCGACAGAATATGGAACAGTTGCCTGAAGAAGATCCGCCATGATATCGGCAATCTTGATCATTTCGGCTTCCTTGAGACCCCGTTGAGTCGTCCAGGGCGTGCCATATCTAACACCGGATGAATTATTGGCTGTTTTGTCACCGGGAATGGTATTGCGGTTGCAGACAAGCCCGGCGATATCGAATATACGGGCCGCCATGTCACCGGACAGAGTTGTTCCATCAGGCCCGATGATCGTTTTGCAGTCCAGGTTGCCCAGGTGGGTATCTGTTCCACCAAACGGGATTCGGATATTACGTTCCTGCAAACGTTTGGTTAGAGCAGCGCAGTTCTTTACAATTTGTGATTGAAGATCTTTAAAATCCCTGGTTCCAGCCAGTTTGAATGTCAAGGCCAACGCGGCCATCACATGAATATGCGGGCCACCCTGTTCGCCGGGGAAGACAGCCCGGTCGATCTTGCGTGCCAGTGGAAGGTCTGACGTCAAGATACATGCCCCCCGGGGACCGCATAACGTCTTGTGCGTGGTGAAGGTAATGACGTGCGCGTAGCCAACAGGTGATGGAATTACACCGGCAGCAGTGATGCCAGCTATATGGGAGATGTCAGCCAGCAAGTAGGCGCCAACGCTATCGGCGATTCGGCGGAATTCGGCATAATCCGGAACCCAGGGGTATGAACTGTAACCAGCGATGATGATCTTCGGTTTATGCTCGGCTGCCAGTGCCGCCACAGCACCATAGTCGATCTTCTCAGTTTGTGGATCAACGTTGTAATGAACAACTTTATATAATTTGCCGGATCGATTTACAGATGAACCGTGAGATAAATGCCCTCCATGAAGCAGGTTCATCCCCAGAATTGTATCCCCGGGACTGATCAGAGCCGTATAGACGGCATTATTGGCCGGGGCACCAGATAACGGTTGAATATTGGCATAAAGATTGTCTGCGGAAACACGTTCATTTGCGAAAAGTTCCGCACAACGGCGCCGGGTTAATGATTCAATGACATCCGCGTATTCAACACCTTTGTAATACCGGGGATCGGCATAACGACGGTAATGATTCAAACGGGATTCATAATCCAGAATTTCTTCTTCCTTCATCCAACGGGTTTCGTCGTCTGGATAACCTTCGGCATAGATGTTTTGAAACGATGATGAAAGGGCTTCCCGAACAGCCAACGGGGCGGTGCTTTCACTGGGTATCAATATCAGTTTTCTTACCTGTCGTTCAGATTCATAACGGATTAACTGATCAACATCAGGGTCGATATCGGTAAGTTTTCCACGGAAGAGAAAGTCACTCATTCTGTCTCCTTAAATAAATTTATTATGGGACTGCAATTTCAGGTTATTAAATACAACTCCCCCACCATGCAATCGGATGACTGATAGATGGGGGATGGAATCATTATTAAAAATGATACACAACAACCAATGGTCATTTATTGGTTTCATTTGTCGATTCATAGATAATAGTATCGGTTCAAATACATAAGGTCAAGTGTATTCTTTCCTGAACCTGATCATGGCTCAAGATTATTTTTGATCCACTCTGTAATTGTTTTCAGAACATCCTGTTTAAATGGTTCGTTATGCAATTCATGAAACCCATTTTCCCAGACCTTGAGAGTGGTCTTGTTACCGGAATTTTGACCCAATTCAATGACCGCAGCAGGATCGATCAGATAGTCTTTTTCTCCAACCATAAGAAGCATGGGGCAGGGAAAATCTGTGGCTTTTTCGCTTATATCACGACCATTCCGGATGAGATCCATTCCCATTCTGGCTGATATTTTGGAATGATTCAATGGATCAGCTTTATAGGCACGAACAACATCCTGGTCATGCGAAATGCCATCAATCGGAAGCCCATTATCCATGGAGAAGCGGGGTACGAATTTATAAAGCAGGTTCCCCAATGTAGTTTTCCAGGCAGGAACAGGGAAACCTGTGGCGAGCCCTGGGGATGTGCAAACCACACCTTTGATATCTTGTGGTTTTTTGTTTAACATGTAATACAACACAATCAATCCACCCATACTGTGACCATACAGGAAGACCGGGGCCTGAGGTTGGTCTTTGTGTAAATCTTTAAGGAAGAAATCCACCTGGCGGCAGTATTCATCATATGATTCAGCATGCCCGCGCTGCCCCTCGGTTTTTCCGTGACCAAGCAGGTCGAAACCTGTCAGGGCGATCCCTTCGTGGCATAGAAATTCACCTACGTGGCTATAACGGGTTGAATGTTCGCCTAACCCGTGTACAAGCAATACCTGTGCTTCAGGTGATTTCTCAGGTTGCCATCTTTGAAAATATACCTTTTGATCCTCAATTTGAGTATATCCATCCGTCCAGTTCAAGGTCCCTCCCGGGATTTTGTCAGATAGAGATGCGCTATAATGCCTTGACAATTATATCCACTCTAATAAGGATTCTACATGGAATCAGAACAGAATAATCAAATTCCGGCTGGAAACAACGCCGAATCCGCTACCGGGTGTTCTGGAACACTATCCATCATCATCCTGTCAGTATGGATCGTCTTCATTTCCATGATTGTCCAGGTTACCCAGTGGACGATCGGCCAAATGATTTTTGAAGGTTCGCTAAAACTGCCAGATGTACGCTGGATCATCGAACTGGTGTATGGCTTTCTTCTTTTTGTGCCATTGATCATTGCGGTACAGATCGTCCGGGAGCCGATCGCCAGAGGAAGATTGCAAGTTCTTGTTCAGATGGCTGTTATTACGATATTGCTATCGTTTTCCCGCATACCGGCCATATATCAATGGCAGCTAACAGCCGTCATTCAAATCGGAGTTTTGCTGGGATATCTTCTTTTATGGAAGATATTGAATAGGAATCCACGAACCGATAGCTTGGAATCGACGCAATCTGTATTGCCCCGATTCCTCCTGGCTGGATCGGCAGGGGCGTTATTGGGTATCCCCTGGGTTATTGGAGGTGCAGAGGGATCAATCACTGATCTGGTCCTGGCATTTGTTTTATCCATTGTTCTGGGATTGATAACTGCATTTATTCTTGTTCCTGTGAAACGGGAAAATGATCCGGAAAATGGCACTGTCGGCAGACCTCAAGGTTTACGGGGAACCGGTTTGATCCTTACCCTTGGATTGATCATTCTTTCAACAGCGGTAGACCAGAATGGAAATGGCTGGTTGTTCCTGTGTGCTTCGATTCCAATCGGATTCGCGCTGGCTGTCTTGTTAATGGAAAAAAACGGACAGGTATCCACATCCGGCCGCCTGGCCGCCGGTTTGCTGGCTTCATTGACCTTTTTCTGGCCGATGAATATGTTTGATCCCGACGAGCTCAACCTGGTCATATCCAGCGGGACCGGTGAATTATTCGGTTACGCATCTAACGCAGCTTCTGCCGCTTTCGGAATGGGACTGCTCATTCTGATCTTGATGATTATTTTTCGAAAAAAAATACAGGGGGAGCTAATCCCAACCGCAATTTGTGGTAGTTTATTCATTATGGTATGGGCTGGTTTGCTTCTGACCCAGTATTTTCTTGGCTATCCGGGGTTCTACGGTGAGAAATCGTTTGTAGTTCTAAAGGATCAGGCTGATTTGTCAAAGGTCAGAAATATTGCGGATCCGGTTGAGCGCCGGACAGCTGTCTATTCCACCCTGGTTAATCAGGCAGAGAATAGCCAGCATGATATTCGGGCATGGCTGGACGGTCAGGGTATAGCTTATACCCCATACTATCTGGTAAATGCCATTGAATTGGATGCTGACCCTGTGTTACGCTTCCGCCTTTCACAACGCGCTGATGTTGACCGGATACTTGACAGCCCCATCTTACGTCCCCTGCGGAATGAGATCCCTGAAGCAGAGGGAACCGGGAACCATCCGGAAAATAACCTCTGGAACCTGGAAATGATCCACGCTGACAGGGTACAGAATGAATTGAATGTGTACGGGGAAGGTATCGTGATCGGTCAATCCGATAGCGGGGTTCAGGGTGATCACCCTGAACTTTCCCGGCAATACCGGGGAAATATGGATGGCACAGATGAATACAACTGGTTTGATCCATGGTTCGAGTCAAGCCGGCCAGTGGATATTGGAGGGCATGGAACACATACACTTGGCTCAATTTTGGGCATGAATACCGGTGTCGCACCACAGGCGGAATGGATTGGATGCGTCAATCTTGCGAGAAACCTTGGAAATCCGGCTTATTACCTGGATTGTATGCAATTCATGCTCGCACCATTTCCTCAGAACGGCGATCCGTTCAAAGACGGTAAGCCGGATAAGGGCGCCAATGTGTTGAACAATTCCTGGGGTTGTCCTGTTGTAGAAGGATGCGACCCGGAGACCTTTGTTCCGGCTGTGCGGGCATTGAAGGCTGCCGGTGTTTTTGTCGTGGCATCTGCCGGTAACACCGGTATGGGGGGATGTTCCAGTGTTCAAGATCCACTGGCTATTTATGAAGATGTATATACCGTCGGTGCTGTAGATATCAACCGGAATCTGGCTGGTTTCAGCAGTGTCGGCCCGGTGACTGTGGATGGAAGTGGACGGACCAAACCGGATATAGGCGCACCGGGGGTCAATGTAATGTCTTCGTACCCAGGCTCGACCTATGAAACTGCCAGCGGCACATCGATGGCAGGACCGCATGTTGTGGGTGTGGTGGCTTTAATGTGGTCTGCAAATCCAGACCTGATCGGGGATATTGAGAAAACAACTCAAATATTGAACGAAACTGCCGATCCTTATTCCGGTGTATATCCCGGATGTGCTTTGGATGGAGAACGTCCAAGCAATGCGGTTGGTTACGGGATCGTAAATGCTTATAAGGCTGTTCAAAAATCGCTGGAGGTGCGATGAAATTGTTCGCATCCCGCGGGTCAGATGAGTGTTATCAATACCAAAGAGGCATATAGGACCTTTCATGGCTGACATGACCGAAAAAGTGGCTCTGCAGCGCGCCATCCATGGAGATCAGGAGGCGTTCAGTTTTCTGTATGAGACATATGTAAATCGAATATTCAGTTACATATACTATCGTACCGGAAACATATCTGACGCAGAGGACCTGACAGCCCGGGTTTTTCAACGGGCAATGGGGCGGATAGATCGCTATACGGATAAAGGGGTTCCCTTTTCAGCCTGGTTGTACAGGATTGCCCATAATCTGGTCGCCAACTGGCACCGTGATAATAGTCGCAGAAAAGAAGTCTCCCTGGATGACCAGCCCAATCTGGAAATGAAGCTTGAACATCCAGAGAGGCAGCTGGTACGTGATCAGGAGGTTGAAAAACTGATTGAGGTAATCAAGAAGCTTACACCGGAGCGACAACAATTGATTGTATTAAAATTTGCACAACAGCTTTCAAATGCAGAAATTGCTGTTATCATGTCAAAGAGTGAGGGTGCCATTAAGAGTTTGTATCATCGCACATTGTTGGAATTACGTACTCAAGTCAAAGGGATTGGTGACCAGGAATGATACACATCGTGAGCGACGGATCCATTGATATGCCTGATGGCTGGGCGGAAAAATACAAGATCCACATACTTCCGCTGATGGTACGGTTTGGAGATAAAACCTACACTTCCGGTGTGGATATATCACCCAAGAATTTCTACCAATTGGTGCGGGAAACAGGTGTGATACCCAAAACCTCCTTGCCTTCTCCCGGCCAGATTGTCGAATTCTATCGTTCCATAGCCAAAAGTGGGGAACGGATTCTATCCATGCATGTTTCCAGCAAACTATCCGGGACATTTTCTACCGTTCAACTGGCTGCCAGAGACATCGAGAATGAATTTAAGATCGCAACTTTTGATTCCTGTGCAGGTTCAGCCGCCCTTGGATTTATGTGCCGGGAAGCTCGTATTATGGAGAATGCCGGCTACAACATTCAAGCCATTATTAACCGGTTGGAAGCGATCCGTGATCAAATGACGGTAATTTTTACTCTGGATACGCTTGAGTTTGCCTATCTCAATGGGAGAGTGACAGCGGCAAAGAATCTTTTTGGATCATTCTTGAAGATTAAACCCATTATTGAATTGAAAGATGGACTGCTTGAGATGGCGGATAAAGTCAGAACTCGCGAAGCATCTCTGGAACGGATCCTTGAAACAGTTCAGCATAATATTGGAAAGAAACCGGTTCATCTGGCTGTTGTTCATGCCAGTGATCCTGCTGCGGCTATGGACTTGGTAAATCAGACAAAATTGCGGTTTTCATGCCGGGAAGTTTTTATCACAGAGCTCTCAATTCCTGTGGCGGCGAACCTGGGACCCGGAGCAATTGGAATAGTGGCATATCCAGATTACGAGGGTTAAATAGAATGTCATCAACTATTAAAAAAACAGTCCTGGCGGACGATGATATCAATAATCTGGAAAATAAGCTGGGCAGCCTGTTAAGTACAAGACAGGCAAACCCTGAATTTGTTCAGCATTTGCGTTTTCGATTAACAACTGAACCGATGATCACGGTCGAGACCCGCAAACGGTATACAGCCTTATTGATCATGGCTACCGCGTTATTCTCTGGTAGTCTGATCATTTTTATCATTTCTTTGATTTCCGGAAAACCGGGTAAAACCATTTCCTAAAAAAAGGATTTTGGAGCGGGTACTCCAAGCTTTTTTGCAAGTTCCTCTTCAGAAGGTTCAACCAATTTTGATCCATCGGGGAAAAGGATTGTGGGCACACTTCGAAACCCATTGTTGATCTTCTCGACAACAGACCGGGCATCTTTGTCGTTATCTATATCAATCCATTGATAAGGTATCCTGTTCTCATCCAACATGCGTTTTGCGCGGCGGGAGCCTCCGCACCATGATGTTCCATACATTATGATCATTTCAGCCATATTATCCTTTCCCAGGCTTTTCAAATTCCTGATTTTTAAGACTATTTATTAATTTGATTACATCTGCTAATAAATCTATATTTTTGTCCAATTTGAAATTCTCATCCACAGGCTGTGTCAGGTTTGAACAGATCTGTACCAATTCCGATGGAAAGGCGTGCGTAGCAAGTGCCTTTTTTATTCCCGCAAGGGTGGGCGTATCAGTCAAACCGGCAGCCAGAAAAGCTTTACCGGCGGCACGCCGGGCACATACCCGGGCTTTCCCTTCCATACCGGCTTCCCTCACTCGATATGCTTTAGATAATTCTTCATCGACATCAATCCAGATGGAATTTTTCATACGCTTATCAGTTTCTTTTTTCATCGGAGATCCATCTTATTCCAGCCAGTATATCTGAAGATATGCTTCCCCGGCAATGGGGATATGATGTTAGAAGGGCAATTATCTATGAAAAAATTGAATCCGGAAATAGTCATGTAAAATACGGATATGGAATCTTTAAATTTCAAATCCGGTCCTTTGATATTGATGGGGTCCGGCGAAACTTCGCCCAGCAGTGGATCGGTATTTGAAGAAGCCGCCCGAATATTCGGCAATCGTTTGCGTATAGCCATTTTAGAAACCCCGGCTGGATTTGAGCTAAATTCAGACCGGGTTGCCGGCAGGGTAGGCGATTTTCTCAAACAACGTCTCCAAAATTTCCATCCGGTTATTGACGTGATCCCGGCCCGCAGGAAGGGGACTGATTATGGCCCGGATACTCCGGAGATACTGGAACCTTTGTATTCGGCAGATATGATTTTCCTCGGTCCGGGAAGTCCTACATACACGGTCAGGCAATTGGAGAACAGTCTGGCTTATGAGATCATTCAAGCAAGACAACGAACAGGAGCTGCTCTGGTATTGGCCAGCGCAGCGACGCTTGCTTTTGGATGCCAGGTTGTTCCGGTTTATGAAATCCACAAAGCCGGAATGGATCTTCACTGGCAAAACGGTCTCAATTTTCTTAAAGCATATGGATTGGATCTGATAATCGTACCTCATTGGAATAATGCTGAAGGGGGAGCGGAATTAGATACCAGCCGGTGTTTTATGGGGGAAAGCCGGTTCCGTACCCTGTTATCCCTGCTTAATTGTGAAGGTAACATCCTGGGAATCGATGAACATACTTCTGTCTGGATTGACCCTGACAGTCAGGAAGCACGTATCTTCGGAAAAAGCAGCATCCATCTGTTTGCCGGGGGAATCGAAAATGTCTTTTCAAATGGGGAAAAATTGCCGCTTTCCTTTCTTGGGGAATACAAACCACTTGAAAACGCAAAAGAAGGAATAAGAAAGGAAATCTGGAGCCATCTTTTATGGATCTGTGAACAACAGGATGAAGCAAAAAGTGTAAAGCCGCCGGCAGATATAGAAGACATGGTACATCAACGGGAGCAAGCCCGCAGGGATGGGGATTATTCGCTTGCCGATAAAATTCGTTCTTTAATGGATGCCAGTGGTTGGCTTGTCAAAGATACACCAGATGGCCCTTTCTTGGAAAAGAAGAAATAAAAAACGACCCGGCAGTTGCCGGGTCGTCTGGTACATTTTTGTTATTATTAGAGCCAACCCTGGTTTTTACAGAAATCGGTTACCAGAGGAATAACAGACCACTCGCCCTGATAGGCTTTAATGGCCAGGTAGATTGCGTAAATACCAAGCAATCCGGCCAGACAGGCTGGAACAATCAGGAATGATAGCGCGGCCATAATTACGATCAAAATGCCAATCGCAAGACCCTGGACAGCGCAATATTTAATGAACGGGCGGGCTTTTTTGTCTTCCATCAGTAAAACAATGATGGGAACAACCGGGGTTAACAGATAGGAAAGCAATCCCCATAATTTATCGTCACTGGTGATGTCACCACCGGGTACAAACGTCTCATTTGTCATAATTGTGTCTCCTTCATTTGATTTAATGTCAGATTAATTCTACAACAGAATGCATAGATTGCAATATGCTGGTGCTTTCCATATTTATTGGTCTAATTTAATAAAGGTTTGTTTGGGAAAGCAGTACACTTATGCTAAAATCGGTCGAATGATACCTCGAATTGTTTTTATGGGATCTCCAGAATTAGCCCGGATCATCCTGTCCAGAATCGCCTTGAAGTACCCTGTTTATGGGGTGGTTACTCAACCGGACAGACCTGCCGGACGCGGCAAACAACTGACTCCACCACCGGTGAAGGTCCATGCTCAAGAACTCGGTTGCCAAATTCTACAACCGGAGAAGTTGCGTTCACCGGAGCATTTCGCGATTCTCAAGGAATGGGCCCCTGATATCATCCTTGTGGCTGCTTTTGGACAGATTCTTAAGCAAAATATTCTCGATCTCCCCCCATTGGGATGTATCAATGTGCATGCCTCCTTGTTGCCACGTTGGCGGGGAGCAGCACCCATCCAGGCGGCTATTTTACACGGTGATCCAGTAACCGGCGTCAGCATTATGAAAATGGACGCGGGTATTGACACCGGACCGGTTTACGCGACCCGGGAAGTACCGATCAGTCAGGCTGATAATTCCCTTACTCTCTCGGAGAAACTGGCAAACACTGGTGCGGACCTGTTATTGGATGAGCTTCCATCCATACTTGATAAGAAGGCTGTTCCCCAACCACAACCAGAAACAAACGCAACATATGCGGCCATGTTGAAAAAGGAGGATGGTCTGTTATCCTTTCAATCGACCGCAAACGACCTGTTGAATCGAGTGCGCGCGTTCTATCCATGGCCGGGAACGTATATGCTGATGGATGGACAACCATTGAAAGTCCACCTGGCTGAAAAAGCAACCGGAATAAGTACACCTGCCGGGACACGGTTTGTACATCAGGGGCGACCGGCGGTTATGTGTGCAGATGGTGCGATAATTCTGTTGGAAGTCCAACCGGCAGGCAAAAAACCTATGGATGGGAGGGTGTTTCTCAATGGAGCCCGCAACTGGGAAGGAGTCTGACAGAATGCGTATTCTGATATTTGGGGCGGGGGCGATCGGTTCTTATATTGGCGGCAGCCTGGCATTGGCCGGGGAGGAAGTTGTCTTCTTCGAAAGGGAAGACGTGGCAGACCAATTGCGAAAATCAGGAATCCGGTTGGGATTGCCTGCGGGTGAGAAAACGCTTTTATCTCCGGTAATCTATTCGACCCTCGAGGAAGTCTTCCAGACAGGGGAATTTGACCTGGCCATACTTGCCGTAAAGGGGTTTGATACGGCTAATGTCCTATCCATGTTGAAACCTTTCAGCAAGAAGGTTCCACCCATTTTGTGCCTCCAGAATGGTGTTGAAAATGAACCAGCCATTGCTGATGTACTTGGGAAAGACCGGGTCATTCGTGGAACGGTGACCACCGCCATTGGCAGACGTGGTCCGGGCAGTATTCTTGTGGAGAAATTCCGCGGTACCGGGATAGAACTCTCACTTCCTGTTTCAAAACGTGTTCTCGATGCCTGTAACCGGGCTGGACTGGGGATGCAGGGTTATGAGAATGGACCTGCCATGAAATGGTCGAAGATGCTCACAAACCTGATGGCCAATGCCACCTCTGCCATAATGAACTGGCCAGCCGGGGAGGTGTACGCGCATCGCGGCCTTTTTAAACTGGAACGACGACAACTTCAGGAAACCCTGAATGTAATGGATGCTTTAAAAATTCCCGTTGTGGATCTTCCCGGAACACCTGTACGGTTACTGGCATTTGGCATTCGCCATCTACCGGCTTTGCTGTTACAACCGTTGCTAATAAAAGCCATAGGCGGCGGCAGGGGGGCAAAAATGCCCAGCTTTCATATTGACCTCTATCAGGGACGCGGACAGAGTGAAGTTGATTGGTTGAATGGCGCTGTTGTACGGGCCGCACAACAGATGAAAATGGATGCACCGGTAAATGAATTACTAACGAATGTCTTATTAAAACTGGCTGCCGGGGAATGGAAAAAAGAAGAATTCGACAGCCGGCCGGATGTGCTGCTTTCTTTGCTCACTTAGATTTCGCGGACTTACCATTCTCGGCATATTTCTTCTGCCATTCGAAGAGCTTGTTAAGAGCCTCGAGCGGGGAAATAGTGACTACATCCAGAGCGCGAAGTTCATTCACCAGTGGATTGGTCTCAGGGAAAAATGCCATCTGTTGAGAAGTGTTACTGCTAATATTGACCGCTTTACCGGATGAAGCTTCCAGTTCGCCCAGTATTTCGTTCGCGCGTTGAATGACCGGTTTGGGAAGTCCGGCCAGTTGACCAACATGAATTCCATAGGAACGGTCTGTTCCACCGGGCACAATTTTGTGAAGAAAAACCACTGAATTTTCCACTTCGGTTACTGCCACATTGAAATTTCGGATCCCGGGTAATAGGTCAGCAAGCTGTGTTAGTTCATGGTAATGGGTGGCAAAGAGCGTTCGGGAGCGCAGATCCGGGTGATTGTGAATATACTCAACAACCGCCCAGGCGATGGAAAGGCCATCGTAGGTGCTGGTTCCGCGGCCAATCTCATCCAGAACCAGAAGGCTGCGTGCTGTGGCATGATGCAGGATATTTGCGGTTTCAACCATTTCCACCATGAAAGTCGATTGCCCGGCATGGATTTCGTCTTGCGCACCGATTCGGGTAAAGATCTGATCGACCAGACCAATCCGGGCGGATGACGCAGGAACAAATGATCCCATCTGGGCCATAAGTACGATAAGAGCAACCTGCCTCAGGAAGGTGCTTTTTCCGCTCATATTGGGACCGGTGATAACACGCACCAGTTCGCCATTTTCAAACACCGTATCATTCGGGATAAACCGGTCGCCCAGGAGAGTACGTTCAACCACCGGATGCCGACCGTCAATGATCGCGAGGATGGGTTCAGGGGTGATTTCCGGACATACATAGTGATTGATGACAGCAATTTCAGCCAGTGATGCTGCAACATCCAGCTCGCTAAGTGCCTGGGCTGTCTTTACCAGTTTTCCGGCATTGGATGCCAGATTCCGGCAGATCTCGCGGAATAACCGAATTTCAACTTCCCGGATACGTTCCTCCGCATTAAGAACGAGGGTTTCATATTCTTTCATCTCCGGTGTAATGTAACGTTCGGCATTTACCAGTGTTTGCTTTCGAATATACTCCTGCGGCACACCACCTGTGTTGCTGTGGGTTACTTCTATGTAGTAGCCGAATACTTTGTTGTATCCGACTTTCAGGGTTTTAATACCTGTCCGGTTCCGTTCCACCTGTTCCAGGTTGGCAATCCATTCACGGGCGTCACGTGAGGAATGAATAATATTATCCAGTTCGGTTGAATAGCCGGGACGGATGATACCCGTATTTTGCAGGGTGGCCGGCGGGTCATCACTGATGGCTTCGTTCAGCAAACCCAGTTCATTCGGGCAAGGGTCAACATCCTTCAATATCCGTTTAACAGCCTCATCAGCGGTTGATAGGATGTTTTTTAAAACAGGGATCTCTTGAAGGTTGGCCCTGATGGCAGCAAGGTCTCGGGGTTGGGCTGAAGCGGCGGATACCCGGTTTACCAGCCTTTCAAGGTCTGAAATGGCATGCAGTGCCTGCCGGAATTCCTTGCGTATCAGACCGTTCTCTACGAACCATTTAACACACTTTTGCCGGTCTTGAATGGCCGGGATATCCAAAAGGGGTTTACTGACCCATGACCGTATCAGGCGATGCCCCATCGGTGTGACAGTACCGTCCAGCACCGATAGCAAAGACCCCTCAACATTACCCCCCCGGATGGTCTCGGTCAACTCCAGATTCCGCCGTGTGGATACATCCAGCAGCATGGATGAATCAAGCTGATAGGTGTGGATGGATGTCAACAATTGCAGGGCGGCCGGTTGCGTCTCTTGCAGGTACTGAAGAAGTGCACCGGCAGCTTGAATGGAGAGAACCTTGTTACGCAGTCCAAAGCCATCGAGGGTGGATGTTTGAAGTTGAGTTTTTAAAGCTTCCTGCGTCCTGCCGGTCTCAAATCGCCAAGCAGGCAGGTTGGTCTGATGGTAGTTAAACTGGTCAACAGAAGAGCTGTCGATTGGAAGAATGACTTCGGAAGGTTGCAGGCGGGCCAATTCAGCCCGTACCCGGGTCAAATAATCATAGCCTGACCATTCGGTGGCGGCAAATTCTCCGGTGGAAATATCGGCATATGCCAGTCCGGCGCCATCTTCTGTGATGAAAAGAGATACCAGATAATTATTCCGGTCACCTTTTAATAGGGAGGGTTCCAGTAATGTACCGGGTGTAACAACACGGGTGACTTCACGTGGAAACAAGCCTTTTACCGGCTGGTCTCCCACCTGTTCGCAGATAGCCACATGATACCCGCGCTCAATCAACCGGGACAGGTAGTTCTCGACTGCGTGGTAAGGAATGCCAGCCATGGGGACCCGCATCCCCTTGGCAACATTTCGGGAGGTCAGAACAATATCCAATTCCCTTGATGTAGTTTCCGCGTCTGAGTCAAATGTCTCGTAAAAATCCCCGAGCCGGAAAAAAAGAATGGCATCGGGGTATTTCTTTTTAATATCCAGGTATTGCTGGCGGATCGGAGTTACATCATCAGACATTCAATTAATTATTCGACTTTCGCGCCGCATTCTCCACAGAATTTTGCATTGGGCTGTAAAATGGCTCCACATTGGGTACAGTGGGGTGTTGTCTTTAATGGTTCACCGCAATTCGGACAGAATTTGGCATTTGTTGACAAGGGAGTTTCGCATTTTGGACAGGTAGCCCGGATGGTCTCCCTCCAGTTTCCCTCCGAGAGTTTCTTATCTTCAGCGCTCATGGCTGCATGTGCCCAGACTTCTTCCACAGAGCGCGATGCCTGCGCCGCTGACATTTCGACGCCAAGATCCGGAGCACAACCCTTGCACAATCCCCGCTTTTCGTTCCAACAATTCTTGCGGCATACCCAGGACTGACAGCGTGGGCATTGAATAAAAGAGGGGCGGATCTGCTCTATGGCTTTCTTTAAGGCAGTATCACGGGCTGATTGCCAGCTGGCACTGCGTACCTGTTCGCTGATATCTGCTGCCTGCCCGAGGATGCCACCAAAAATATTGCTTGCCGTGTTAAGCGCGTTGGAAATGGTTCCTGTCGCAGATGCTTGAAATGGAGTCCTATACCCGGTTCCACAGCGATCACAAACAAATTCAAATTGGAAACCGGTTTCTGTGCTGAGATCATTGTAATTATTTGTGAATTCGATCAGCTCACTCACAACTATCCCTCCACAACGAAATTTTGATGAATGGCGTTGAAATGATGTAGAAATTATATCATTGTGACATAACGCGTCATTCACCAAATTCTGAAATCGAATCTTCGTCCAGTGACAGTTCCAAAGGCCGCAAGGCGATATCAGAAAAAAGCGAGTTCTGTTCCGCTTCAATCATATGTCGTTTGACAAGCTCGAGCATGGCCAGGAAGGTTACCACTACCGAGATGCGTGTTGAATTATCACGGACGAGCTCGAAGAAGGAAGTACGCTCTTGTTCTTTAAATATCGAAAGGATACGTTGAATGCGTTCCCGTATCGTGATCTTTGGCGCTGCAACAACCTGTGTCAGGGGGATGTTATTCTTACCGGAGAATATATCCAACGCGGCTTCCATCAGATCTTTGAGAGTTAGGTCTGAGATATCCAATCGGGGTTCAATTTTTGGAATCTGGGCGATATGAAGATAGGTACGAAATCCACTTTCTTCTCGATTAGAGAGAAAGATGGAAGCCATTTTAAATTTCTTGTATGCAATCAACTGGCGTGCCAGTGCTTCTCCAGGGTCTTCCTCTTCCGGTTCAATAATAGGTGGTTTGGGAAGCAACGCGGCTGATTTGATCTGAATAAGTTTCGCGGCAATGACCAGAAACTCGGAAATATCAGCTGCCCGGATGCCTTCCATGTTTTGAATATAGGACAGGTACTGGTCGGTCACCTGTGCCAGGGCCAGGCGGGTGATATCCAGTTCTGCTTTTTCAATCAGGGATAAAAGAAGGTCAAGTGGACCTTCGTACACGGGTGTGGTGACCCGATAGGTTGTCTGATTTGTCACATCTGACGGCATGCTCAAATTATAGCAAAGTGTTCCAGATTTGTATGGATAAATATTCGCGTAGACATGAAGAATTGTATTTTTCGTAATTATTGAGTTTTTATCCACAGATGAAAATCGTATAATAAGGCACAGGAGAGTTTTTCATGGCAGACATACGATGTACAACTTGCGGGAACCCGTATCCGGATGGTCGGATTGTACATGTATGTGAAAAGTGCCGGGGGTTTTTTGATTACGACTCGCCTCCTTTTTTCGAAGAGTCCCGGGTTGATCGAAATCTTCCTGGCATGTGGAAATACTGGCATAGTTTTTCTCTAGAACCATCATCTCCGGTTATTACCCTTGGGGAAGGGAATACGCCATTGATCTGGGATAACCCGGCCAAAATGGAAATCGGATTCAAACTGGAAAGTTTGAATCCCACTGGTTCATACAAAGACCGGGGAACAGCGGTACTTGCCAGTCAAATGGTATCCCGAGGGGTTACGCTATCTGTGGAAGATTCAAGCGGGAATGCCGGTGCTTCGTTCGCTGCTTATTGCGCCCGTGCCGGCATAACTGCCAGAGTATTTATTCCAGAAAGCGCATCCGGTCCAAAAGCCCGCCAGATCAAGGAATATGGCGCGGAGTTGATCCGGATTCCTGGTCCCCGTTCCGAAGCTGCCAGAGCGGTTCTTAAGGCTTTGGACAATGGAGGTGTTTATGGAAGCCACGCTTACCTGCCATTCGGATTGCCTGGAATAGCCACGATCGCATATGAATTGTTTGAACAAACCGGTGGTTCAATTGGAACTGTAATCGCTCCAACCGGTCACGGAGCACTACTTTTGGGTATCATGAGAGGATTCCAAGCTATCAAGAATGCTGGAAAATGCGCACGGGTACCTTATTTTGTAGGTGTCCAGGCAAAAAACTGTTCACCAATGGCGATGCTCTATAACAGACAGATCACAGATTACACAGATGCTCCTGAAGGTGAGACTCTGGCGGAAGGGGTTCGCGTGGCGCATCCAGTCAGAGGACATACCATAATCAAAGAGCTGGGCGATGGTGCTGGAGAGATAATTGACATAGAGGAGGAAAAAATTGCTTTGGCGGTTGTTGAGCTGGCTGGAAAGGGAATATATGTTGAACCAACATCAGCGTTAGTCTGGGCAGCTTTAAAAGAGATAAATGAAAAATTGCCCCGTCCCATTATTCTCATAATTTCCGGGAACGGGTTAAAATACTATCCCATTTGAAAATGAACTGATGGGCCGCAATTTACCTGACACAGCTTGGTGAGGTGGCTTGCGCTCCAATAGTTCGGGAGGTTATTTTGGATACTACATCGAACCCGAATCTTACAGAGTCTCCGCAGGAACTGGCAGAGCGATTAAAGTTGCCATTCAGGAATTGGTTACTTTTAAGCCGGGCATTGACGCATAGATCATACCTGAATGAACATACCGACGCGCTGGAAGATAACGAACGATTGGAGTTTCTCGGAGATGCCGTCATGGATTTCATTGTTGGGGCGTGGTTATATAACCGCTATCCTGAAATGGCAGAAGGCGATCTGACACGCATGCGCTCGGCGCTAGTGCACACAGAACGATTCGCAGAATTTGCGCGCAATCTAAATCTTGGAAGTGCTATGCGCCTGGGACGGGGAGAATCTCAGGGCGGTGGCAGAGATCGTGACGCGTTGTTATGTGACACATTCGAAGCATTAATTGGAGCGCTTTACCTGGATTGCGGAATCGATGCGGTAAAGAAATTCACAGCCCCTCTGCTGGATACTGCATCCGATGATATTTTGTTGCACCATAAAAATGAAGATCCCAAGAGTCTTTTTCAGGAATGGGCCCAATCACAGGGATATCAAGCCCCCATATACATAACCCGCAATTCAAGTGGACCGGATCATTCCAAAGTATTTGATGTGGATGTTGTGGTAAACGGGGAAGTCTACGGTTCAGGAAGTGGACACAGCAAACAGGCAGCAGCGAAGGCGGCTGCGGCGAAAGCGCTTGATCAGATTGGATTGGTAGACCGTATTCAAATAAATGAAGGGTAATCAGGATACTACATGCCACCTAGACTAAAATCACTGGAATTGCACGGTTATAAAACCTTCGCAAGCCAGGCTATTTTTGAATTTCCCGGTGTTGTCACAGCCATTGTTGGACCCAATGGCTCGGGAAAATCCAATATTGCTGACTCTTTACGCTGGGTTCTTGGTGAACAGGCGTTTAGTTTGCTGCGCGGCCGGAAGACCGAAGACATGATCTTTTCCGGTTCTGAACAACGAGCGCGGGCCGGTATGGCATCCGCAACAATCACTTTCAATAACGAGGATTCCTGGCTGCCCATTGATTATTCTGAGGTTTCCATAACGCGCCGTGCCTACCGGGACGGTCAAAATGAGTATTTGTTGAACGGCCAACGGGTGCGGTTGAAAGAGATCTCAGAATTGCTTGCCTTATCAGGTTTGGCGGAGCGTACATACACGATCATCGGTCAAGGTCTGGTTGATGCTGCCTTATCTTTAAAACCTGAAGAACGCCGCCGCTTTTTTGAAGAAGCGGCCGGGATTGGCCTGTATAGAAGCCGTCGTGAAGAATCGCTCAACCGGCTTGAAGCCACCCGCAGGAATATGGTGCGTGTTCAGGATATTGTGGCAGAACTTGAACCCCGCCTGGTTTCATTGGAGAGGCAAGCCCGCCGGGCGTTGGAATATGAACAGATCAAATCGGATCTGCGTCTTCTTCTGCGTGACTGGTATGGATACCATTGGAATCTGGCACAGGAAAACGTTCGCCGTGACCATGAGGTATTGCGCGGGTACGAACTGAACCTTGAAAACTGTCGGGATTCCCTGAATGAAAATGATATTGTTTTAAATCAGAAAAAAAATCGTCTTTCCGAAGTCCGGCGTCAACTTTCTGAATGGCATAATCAGCTGGCAGGATTGCATTCGAGGCAGGAAGCCCTGTTGCGGGAAGTTGCGGT
Organism: uncultured Leptolinea sp.; assembly: GCA_964424035.1. Taxonomy (GTDB): domain Bacteria; phylum Chloroflexota; class Anaerolineae; order Anaerolineales; family Anaerolineaceae; genus Leptolinea. The sequence continues at coordinate 5,361 of CAYRHB010000027.1, read as the reverse complement.
AAAACAGGAACGAAAACGTTCTTTAATGGAACGGGAATTAGCCCTGCAAAATGACCTTGCCAACCGCGAGGAGGAAACTGCTTCTCGCAGGCGCAGCCAGGAAGAGATTGCTGAAGAAGTCAGCCGGTTGCAGGTTGAACTGGAAGATGGTTTGTTACAGGCGCAAGAAGTTACATCCCAATTGGAGAAATTGCAGTCTGAACGCCAGAAATGCGAAGAAGATGTCCGTTCAACCCGCCGAAAATTGGTTGAGGTGGAAACAGCCAATGTCAAATTGCAGGCACACAGAAATGAGATCACTTCACGCAGCGATTCTTTAAAAACAAGCCTCGATACATTGCAATCGGGAATCAGCGAAGAAGAAAGCCATCTGGCAGAAGTAAAGAAACAGGAAGAGCTGATCCAACTGGAACGGGATGAAACTGATGATGAACTTCAACAGCTCACAATAAAACTCAGTGAGACTCGCAAGAAAATCACAGAATCAGAGACTGTCCGAAGAAGCCTTCAGGAATCAAGAAACAAACTGGAAGGTCGTCAGGCCCAATTGAACGGGCAAATAAAGGCATTGGTCGATGCCGAAAATGCATTCAATGGATTGGCCGGCGGGGCGAAAGCTGTTTTGCAACAAGCCCGGACCGGGAACCTGAAAGGGCGGTATTCTGCCCTGACCAGTCTTCTGGAAGTTCCCAAAGAATATGAGCAGGCAGTTGCGGCTGTGTTGGGAGAATTCCTGGATGCCATATATCTGGCGGAAGATACGGACGAGGACCAGGCGGTTACCTGGCTGGGTTCCAGCGACCAGGGACGGGCAGCTTTATTCCCGGCTTCTTCTATCATTGATAATGGATCTAAAGGTCCATCCCTTTCAGATGCTGGTGTGATTGGCAGAGTGAGTGACCTGATCACAGTGCCACCGGAATTACAAAAAGTTGTCAGCGTCACATTGGGAAATGCCTGGATCGTGAAAAATCGTGCAACAGCACGAAAGGTCGCCCGTGGAAAGGGATCAACCATCAGAGCCGTTACATTGAATGGAGAGGTTTTCCTTGGCAATGGTGCTGTCATAGCCGGACGTGAAACCCGTGGGACCATGATCAGCCGACCGCGGGAACGGAAGGAATTGGAAGCATTACTGTCGGAGATTGTACAGGATATTCAATCCAGTGATGATGAAATCAATGCTTCTGATTCAGCCATTCATTCCCTGCAAGTTGAGGAAAGCCGTATTCAACAGTCCCGCCAACAAGTGGAAGAAAATGTCCGCAGGCTATCCCAGAAATCACAGAAGATTACATTGGATTTGAACCAGTTGTCCCAGCAGGTAAACTGGAAGAAACAACAGATAGAGCAACAGAAAAACCAGTTGGTTGAATCTGCTGATGAATTACTCAAACTGGATGAATCGATAACTGATAACCAGAAATCCATTGAAGAAATCAACACACAATTGAAAGACAAGAATATTGCCCTGGCACGGTTAAGCCTTGATGAAATCCAAAGCCAGGTTTTCCATTGGAATACCACTGTTGCTGTTTCACGCAAGGCAAAACAGGAAGCAGAAAGACGTCAAAAGGATCTGCAAGCTTCCATTGAACGAATGGAACAGCAGGTAGATGATCTCAAGAACCAGGTGAAAGCCATCCTGGATGAACGATCTCGATTGGATATTGAGATTGGCAGTCAGGGTGGTCAAATCGAATCCATAACAGTTGAAACCGATGCATTGGATGAAAAGATCTCTCCGGCGGAAAAGGACCTGAACCGTCTGGATGGGGAATATAACGATCTACAAACAGGCCTGGCAGCATCACAACAGAAGGTAACAGCGGCTGAGAGGGCTGTAACGCAGGCCAAACTGGAATACGCTCGCAGTAAAGATGCAGTGGATAACCTTCGGAAGAAAATCGAAGAAGATATGGGACTAGTTGTCCTTGAGTATTCTGAAGATACGGCCGCCCAATCTCCGCTTCCGTTGGATGGCTGGGTGGAACAACTGCCCAGTATTACCGAGATTTCCCCTGAAATGGAAGATAATATCAACCGACAAAAAGCTCATTTGCGACGTATGGGCGCGGTAAATCCTGAAGCCCAGGCGGAATACCAATCTGTGGTTGAGCGTCATGAATACCTTAAAACACAGGTGGATGATCTCAAAAAGGCGGATGAAGACCTTTGTCAGATCATCCGCGAGTTGGATGAGGTCATGGAGCGTGATTTTAAGACGACCTTCAAGAAGGTTGCTGCAGAATTTGAAAAGATGTTCACGCGATTATTTGGCGGCGGGAACGCAAAGCTTGTATTGACTGATGAGGACAATTTCACCGAAACCGGTATTGACATTGAAGCCAGGCTTCCGGGGAGACGCGAACAAGGCCTATCGTTGCTTTCGGGTGGTGAACGAAGTCTCACGGCAGTCGCCCTGATCTTTGCCCTGTTGAAAGTCTCTCCCACGCCATTCTGTGTTCTGGATGAAGTGGATGCCATGCTCGACGAGGCCAATGTCGGCCGCTATCGAGACCTTCTCAGGGAACTGGCGGATCAAACCCAATTTATTGTCATTACTCACAACCGGAACACGGTACAGGCGGCGGATGTGATCTACGGCATTACAATGGGCCGGGATTCTGCCAGCCAGATCATCAGTCTACGATTGGATGATATTCCAAACGAAATGGTGAAATAAGAAAAAGACCGCCAGATTTGAATGAAAATGGCGGTCTTTTCTTTTCAACCATCAATGCTTACTGTATTGTTGAAAGGTCGAGTTTTGGTTCTTCGGGGGTGATATTTGTAAGGTCGTTCTTTGTCACCCCGAGTTCTGCCTGGGCTTTGGCCAGGTATTCCTCAAAAACGGTGGTTTGCTTTTCGGCGTATGCTGCCTGGTCCAGTGGGCGTTCTTCGTGCCCTAAAACCTGGATAATATGGTACCCAAAGGTTGTCTTGACCGGATCGCTGATTTCTCCGATATTCAGAGCAAAAGCGGCTTCAGAAAATTCGGCAACCATTTTGTCTTTTCCGAACCAGCCAAGATCTCCACCCGCATCTTTCTTGCTGGTATCCTGTGAAAGCTCTTGAGCCAATGCATCCCATGACTCACCCTTTTCAAGGCGGGCGAGTACATCTTTTGCCGCTTGCTCATCGCTGACGAGGATATGACGTGCCCAAACCTGTTCTTCAGTTTTGGCGACATCTGAAGTGATCTTTTCTTCGAGCTTTTGACGCAACACGCTGATGCGGAATGCCTTGCGGAATTCAGCTTCAGAGAAATCTACGTCTTTCAGAGTTACCATGTAATCCTGGAATTGCTTCTCATACCCCTCATATGTATAGGGGGTGGATGTAGGATATGGCGTTGATGTGGGTTCTGCTGTTCCGGAAACTTCTGTTGGAACCACTTCAGTTGCCGTTGGCTCTGGTTCCAGGGTTGATGTTGGGGCGAGGGTAGCTGTAGGTGTTATGGTGATAATGGCCAACTGCTCGGCGGACAGGGTGGATGTTGGTGCTACTGCCATGGTTGCCTGTGCAGTGGGAGTACCATTCGCATAGAAACCAAAGGCTTCTTCCATGGCTGTTTCAATTTCTTTATCATCTACCGTGATGCCCAGTTTGGCCGCTTCCTGCGTGACGACGTGTTCATCAATCATAGCTTCCAGAACACTGTTCCCCAGGATTGTGGGGTAATCCAACTGTTGCTGAATCTGTTGCAGGGAATTAGTGAAATAACTCCCGTTATCGCTACTTAACCCACCGAACATTTCCGCCATTTTCAATGTACTTTGATAGCGCTCGATCAATTGATAGCGGGCATACCGTACACGGGCCTGATATTCACCCTGTGTAATTTTTTCTTTACCAACAGTGGCCACAGTTCTCTGGGCCTGGAAGAAAGCCTGATCCAGGATACCGAAAACAATCAAACCAACCACAAGGATCAGGGCAATGGAAACACCGGTAAGCAGATTCCGGCGTTGAATCCGTTCCCGCTCCAGGCGTGCCAGGTGTTTCTTGGTTATTATTTTTTTGGGTTCTTCATTCGCCATTGCGACCTCGGATATTAAAATTAATGGAGCACAGGCAAAAGGGTATCCTGTGCCTGTGCCCCATTACCAGTTACGGAGGCTATTGACTAATCTGTTGGACGTTCGGAAACGAACGGCAGCAGTGCAATATGACGGGCGCGTTTAACAGCGCGGGCCAGTTCACGTTGATGGCGGGCACAGGTCCCTGTCTGGCGACGGGGGCGGATCTTGCCCTCTTCTGTTACAAACCGGCGCAGCATATCGTTCGATTTATAGTCAATAGTGATGTTTTTATCGGCGCAAAATTGACAAATTTTGGGCCTTGCTACATAACGGCGTCCACTATAACCACCTGTGGGTTGCTCGTTTTCTTGAACTTGTTCTTCAGCCATTGTTTTTCTCCATTAATATGGAAACTCATCTTCCATTTCTTCTGAGGGGAGATAGTCGTTATTGATCGTTGAGTTGGGTTCCCGTTTCTCGCCCAGGATCATCATCTCGCTGGCAACAATCTCAACACTGGTGTGCCGGATATTTTCGGAATCTTCCCAGCGTCTGGATTGCAGGCGTCCTTCGATGTAGACCTGTTGACCTTTTACCAGGTGTTGCTTGCATACTTCTGCGAGGCTTCCCCAGGTAACAACGTTGAACCATTCGGTTTCAGCATGATGTTCACCGTCTGCACTATTCCATGACCGGTTGGTGGCAACCGTAAATGTTGTTACCGGACGACCGGAGGGCGTGTAGCGCATTTCCGGATCCCGCCCGACATGACCAATGATCATGACTTTGTTCAGACCTCGACTCATATCCTTTTCCTCAGTAGATTCCCTCTAATCATTATTTACTTGCGGGAATCTAGTCAACCAATGTGATCATGAATCGCATCAAAGGCTCATGAAAACGCATATTGCGTTCCAGTGTGCTTGTAAATGCGGGTTCCATCTGGGCATAGATCACGGCATACTGGCCTTCGCGTGTCTTGCGGATCATGTAGGCCATGCGGCGTTTACCCCATACATCCACTTTGCTGATTGTTCCATCAGCTTCAGTGATCCAACCTTTTACCTTATCAATAGCTGCAGTAAGAGCAGCTTCATCCAGATCAGGCTGGAAGATGGTTACTACCTCATAATTACGCATATCAGAAATTGCCTCCTTTCCATGGGATTGCCCCCGGAAGACACCGCAGGTGAACCCGGAAGCGGAAAGTTGCAGCGAGAACTGCAATCAAAACGCAAGTTTACTACAAATCTTCCGTTTCTGGAAGCATGAATATCAGGATGTAGTGGCAAAGTAGTAGAGTCCTAAACTGGCAAAGTTAAAATGTCCTATTAAG